>JBBAPP010000076.1:5946-10660 GCA_040400775.1 Polaromonas sp.
GTCATGCTGATCGACCTGGCCCGCAATGACATTGGCCGGATTGCCAAAGTTGGCAGCGTGAAGGTGACAGAAGCCTTTGCTGTTGAGCGCTACAGCCACGTGATGCACATCGTCAGCAATGTAGAAGGCGCGCTGCTGGACGGCATGAGCGGCATGGACGTTTTAAAAGCCACCTTCCCGGCCGGTACTTTGAGCGGCGCGCCCAAGGTGCACGCCATGCAAGTGATTGACCAACTGGAGCCGACCAAGCGCGGCCTCTACGGCGGTGCCTGTGGCTACCTCAGCTATTCGGGCGATATGGATGTGGCCATCACCATCCGCACCGGCATCATCAAAGATCAGGTGTTGTACGTCCAAGCGGCGGCGGGTGTGGTGGCTGATTCAGTGCCTGAGCTGGAATGGAGAGAGACCGAAGCCAAGGCGCGCGCGCTGCTGCGGGCTTCGGAGCTGGTTGAGGAGGGCTTGGAGTGAATACCGGGGTCATTCAAGTCGGCTGCATTCAACGCGGAGAAGAGGAGGGCTCGGAGAACGCGGAGAAAAAACCTCTCTGGGACTTATCCGGTGCCATTATTTCGGCTGCGATTGAAGTGCATGAGCTGCTTGGCCCTGGTCTGTTGGAAAGCATTTACGGTGCTGCGTTGTTCCATGAGCTGCGCCTTCGTGGAATAAAAGCTGAGCAACAGCTTGAGGTGCCCGTGTTCTATAAAAACGTGGCGTTGACACAAGCTTTGCGTCTGGATCTTCTGGTTGACGGTCTCATCATTGTCGAATTGAAAAGCGTCGAAGCCGTTTTGCCGGTTCACAAGGCGCAGTTACTCAGTTATTTACGCCTGACTCGGTGTCAGCTTGGTTTGCTGATTAACTTCAACACACCGCAGCTCAGGCACGGCATTTATCGGGTTGTGAATTCCCGTCCTGACAAGCCCACGTCCTCCGCGTTCTCCTCTTCTCCGCGTTGAAAGATCCTCCCATGAAAATCCTCATGATCGACAACTACGACAGCTTCACCTACAACATCGTCCAGTATTTTGGCGAGCTGGGTGCGCAGGTTGAGGTGTTTCGTAACGACGAAATCAGCCTTGCGCAAATTGCTGCCAAAAAGCCTGATCGCCTGGTCGTCTCGCCTGGGCCTTGCTCACCGCTGGAGGCGGGTATCTCGGTTGCCGCCATCCAGCATTTTGCGGGCAAGTTGCCGATCCTCGGCGTGTGTTTGGGGCATCAATCGATTGGTGCGGCGTTTGGCGGCAACATCATTCGTGCGCAACAGCTGATGCATGGCAAAACCAGCGTCATCACCACCACCCAACTTGGCGTGTTTGCTGGCCTGCCCAAGCAGTTCACCGTCAATCGCTACCACTCGCTGGCGATTGAAAAATCGTCTTGCCCAGACTTGCTGGAAGTCACAGCATGGACGGACGACGGCGAAATCATGGGTGTACGGCACAAAACCCTGCCGATCGAGGGCCTGCAGTTTCACCCGGAATCGATACTGACCGAGCACGGCCACGCGATGCTAAAAAATTTCCTGGAGCAAGGTGCATGACTCAAAATGCTACTGATTTGATAGCTGTAAACGCCGGTATTACATGGTCATGTAGTCATAATGAGCAATAAACCAGTCGATTTACGCAGTGACACCGTCACCCAGCCTACGCCGGGTATGCGCGCTGCCATGCAGGCTGCGCCGCTCGGTGATGATGTGTTTGCGGGTGACCCCAGCGTCAATGCCCTGCAGGAAAAAATTGCCGACATGCTGGGTTTTGAAGCGGCGCTGTTTGTGCCCACCGGCACGCAAAGCAATCTGTGCGGCTTGCTCAGCCATTGCCAGCGCGGTGATGAGTACATTGTTGGCCAGATGGCGCATTGCTACCGCTGGGAAGGCGGCGGCGCAGCGGTGTTTGGCAGCTTGCAGCCGCAGCCGCTTAACCATCAGGCCGATGGCAGCCTGGCGCTGGCTGACATCGAGGCGGCCATCAAGCCAGACGACGCGCATTTCGCGCGCACGCGCCTGCTCGCGCTTGAAAACACGCTGGGCGGCAAGTTGCTGCCCTTTGACTATGTGCAGGCGGCAACAAGCCTGGCCAAAGACCGGGGCTTGAACCGTCATCTTGACGGCGCACGGCTGTTCAATGCCGCTGTCGCGCAGGCTGCGCAAACCGGCAGCGACGCCAAAACAGAGGCAAAACGCATCGCCCAGTGCTTTGACAGCGTTTCTGTCTGCTTCAGCAAGGGCCTGGGTGCACCGATTGGTTCGGCACTTTGTGGCTCCAAAGAGTTCATCGCCCGGGCGCACCGCATTCGAAAGATGGCCGGTGGCGGTATGCGTCAGTCCGGCGGACTGGCGGCTGCGGCCTCTTATGCGCTGGACCACCATATCGCCAGGCTGGCCGACGACCACGCGCTGGCCCGGCGCTTGGCTGACGGGCTTGCAGGCATTGAAGGCCTGCAGATTGAAGCACCGCAAACCAATATTCTGTTTGTTGACCTGACCGGGGCTGCCAAAGCGTCATCCGCGGCGCTGCTCAAACACCTGGGTGATAACGCTATCTCGGCGACCGGCCTGTACCGGCTGCGTTTTGTCACGCATCTGGATGTCGATGCTGCGGGCGTTGACCGTGCTGCGGCGGTGATTCGTGATTTTTTCAAGGCTTGAAGTTGAGGACGGCTTCCTATGGATCTTCAACACCTTATATTTTTTATAGCGGCCGGCTTGCTGCTCAATCTGATGCCTGGCCCTGACGTTCTCTACATCGTTACCAAAGCCCTGCGTTCGGGTTCGCGCGCTGGCATGGTGGCTGCATTCGGCATTACCGCAGGCTGCTTTGTGCATATTTTTACCGCGGCGATCGGCGTGAGCGCGCTGGTGGCCGCGTCAAACCAGGCGTTTGCCGCGCTCAAATGGGCGGGTGCCGCCTATCTGGTTTACGTGGGTCTGCACATGTTGCTGGCAAAGCGCGTGCCTGATAATTCAAGTGCTATTGATTTGGTAGCATATGGTGTTCGTGGAACCGGGGGAACGGGGCTTAAAAGCATATTTTTCCAGGGCTTCTGGACGAATACCCTCAATCCCAAGGTCGCGCTGTTCTTTCTGGCCCTTGTTCCGCAGTTCATCACGCCGGACATTGAAAACAAACCGCTGGCGTTTTTGCTGCTCGGCCTGGTGTTTAATTTCAACGGCCTGTGGGTCAATATCGGCTGGGCGCTGGTTTCGGCCTGGATGGCGCAGCGCCTGGGCGCGGTACAGCGCAGCATGCATGTTCTGGAGCGCGCGGCGGGTGTCATGTTTATCGGCTTCGGCCTCAAACGGGCGCTTTCTGACAACCCTGTTACTTGATCTACCTGATCCATAGTCACCGCTTTTTTAAAAGAATTAAACCTGGAGACCGACCATGCCCAACCGTCACAAAATCACCGCCAGCGAAGCATTACAGCGCACCATTGAGCACCGCGAGATCTTTCATGACGAAATGCTGCACCTGATGCGGCTCATCATGGGTGGCGAAATGTCGCCCGTCATGATGGCGGCGCTCATCACAGGGCTGCGCGTCAAAAAGGAAACCATTGGCGAGATTACCGCCGCTGCGCAGGTGATGCGTGAGTTTTCCACCAAAGTCAATGTGGCTGACACAACGCATCTGGTGGACATTGTGGGCACCGGAGGTGACGGCTCGCAGACCTTCAATATCTCGACCTGTTCGATGTTTGTGGCCGCTGCGGCGGGGGCTAAGGTCAGCAAGCACGGCGGGCGCAGTGTGAGCAGCAAGTCAGGCAGTGCGGACGTGATGGAGGCGCTCGGTGTCAATATCAACTTGTCGCCTGAAGCCATCGCGCGCTGTATTGAAGCAGTCGGTATCGGCTTCATGTTCGCGCCCAACCACCACCCGGCGATGAAGGCCGTGGCACCGATTCGCAAAGAGCTGGGCGTGCGCACGATCTTCAACATTTTGGGGCCGCTGACCAACCCTGCCAGTGCGCCGAATATTTTGATGGGTGTGTTTCACCCTGACCTGGTGGGCATACAAATCCGCGCGCTGCAGCGCCTGGGTGCTGAACATGCGCTGGTGGTGTACGGCAAGGATGGGCTGGACGAAATCAGCTTGGGTGCGGCCAGCGTGGTGGGCGAGCTGAAGAACGGCGAAATCAGCGAATACGAAATTCACCCCGAAGACTTTGGTTTCACCATGGCCAGCTCTAGAGCCCTGCGGGTTGAAACGCCGGAGCAGTCCAAAGCCATGTTGCTGGGCGTGCTTGATAACCAGCCCGGCGCAGCGCGCGATATCGTGATCCTGAATGCCGGTGTCGCGCTGTATGCTGCCAACGTGGCGGGCTCGATGGCAGATGGGGTTGAGAAAGCCCGGTCGGCGTTGGTGTCTGGCACCGCTAAAACACGGCTTGAGCAATTGGTCAAGATGACAAACCAGCACGCAAATCCTCTGTAGGTTTTGGCCTACGACTTGGGCAGGTTAGAAGTTTCCCTAGTCTTGCTGTGAATGATGGCATGACGTAGGTATTTGGTAAGGGTTGGTGTCGAAAGTGACACTTTACAAATATTTGCTCACATGCTTTTCACTTTAAACTCATTTCAGCTGGTCCTTTATATTGCCCTCTTGCTGCTGGCCGGGCAGGGCGTTTTATGGGTCATTTCCGGAGCCAAGGCCGGTAACAACCTTTTTTATCAGCTGTTCCAACTGGCCAACAAGCCATGGGTCAAGGC
>JBBAPP010000077.1:0-10332 GCA_040400775.1 Polaromonas sp.
ATAGCCACCACCGATCGCTGGAAAGACAAAACCAGCGGCGAGATGAAAGAAGCCACCGAGTGGCACCGCATTAACTTCAATGGCCGTTTGGCTGAAATTGTGGGCCAGTACCTAAAAAAGGGCTCACAGGTTTATGTTGAGGGCAGTCTGCGCACCCGCAAATGGACCGACAAAGACGGTGTGGAAAAATTCACCACCGAAATCCGTGCTGACCAGATGCAGATGCTGGGCAGCCGCCAGGGCATGGGCGGCGGCGCTTCAGACGGTGACGATGGCGGCGCTGGCGGCGGTGGGTATAGCGCACCGCGCGCGCCAGCAGCACGCCCTGCCCCAGTGGCCAAAGCAACACCAGCCAAAGCAGCCAGTGGCTTTGACGACATGGACGACGACATTCCGTTTTGAGATTGCATCGGTACACATTAAAAAACCCGACCCTGCGCGGGTTTTTTTGTTGCTCGCCGCCAAGCACCTTTTGCTTTGGCCCCACATCGTGGCCTGAGCCCAGGCCGAACGCTTCAACGCCAGCCTGTTGGCCGTCGCGGCCACACCAAAAGCCGCCAAAGGCTTTGATATCCATCCTTTTTTGACTTTTTATCTGGTGGTTTTTTATGTCCCGGGATTTGACGCCCGCGTCGATTGCCAAAGCGCTGGCTGTCCCGCGGGTACTGGGTACTTTCATCACCCTGACGCTGGCAAACGCTGCAAACTAGCTCATGGATAGTCGCTTCAAGCACGCCATTTGCTATTATTTTAAGAGCTGATTGCGCCCGCATTTATTGGTCTAGAGGCCTATTTAATCCCTGAAAATCGTCAAAAATAGCTATTTTGGCGTGTTTTGCACGTTGCTGCGGGCGATCACGCCGCCACCTAGGCAGACCTCACCGTCGTACAGCACGGCGGACTGACCGGGCGTGACCGCCCACTGGGGTTGTTGGAAGAGCAACTCGCAGTTTTGTTGGCTGCTGGCCACCAGATCGCAAAGCGCATCTGTTTGACGATAGCGGTTTTTAGCGGCCAACTGACCCAGCGCAGGTGCGCTGCCCGCCACCCAACTGCAATCTTGAGCGCTGAGTTCGGTCGATTGCAGCCAAGGATGGTCGTGCCCCTGCACCGCCCACAATGTATTTGTAAGCATATCCTTGCGGGCGACAAACCAAGGCAGGTGGATCCCCATTTTGATTCCGCCAATCCCCAAACCCGAACGCTGACCCAGGGTGTAAAAACTCAATCCCACATGCTCGCCCACCACCCGCCCGCTGTCGCTTTTGATCAGCCCCGGCGCTTTGGCGATGTATTGGTTTAAAAAATCGCGAAACGGCCTCTCGCCAATAAAGCAAATTCCCGTTGAGTCTTTCTTTTTAGCGTTTGGCAAGCCAATCTCGTCGGCAATCCGGCGGACTTCGGTTTTTTTCAGTTCACCAACTGGGAACAGCGTTTTTGACAGCTGCGCCTGGCTCAAGCGGTGCAAAAAATAGCTCTGGTCTTTGGCTGGATCCAGACCTTTGAGCAGCTCGTGCAATTGCGTGGCATGGTTTTGCCTGACACGTGCATAGTGACCGGTGGCGATCATTTCAGCACCCAGGCGCATGGCGTGGTCAAGAAAGGCTTTGAACTTGATCTCCGCATTGCACAAAATATCCGGGTTGGGCGTACGCCCGGCTTGGTATTCACGCAAAAACTCGGCGAACACGCGGTCTTTGTAGTCAGCGGCAAAGTTGACGTGTTCAATCTCAATGCCCAGCACGTCGGCAACCGCAACGGCGTCGACGAAGTCAACATTCGATGAACAAAATTCATCGCTATCATCGCCTTCCCAGTTCTTCATGAAGATGCCGATGACCTCATGGCCCTGCTTTTTCAGCAGGTGCGCGGTGACCGCAGAGTCAACGCCACCGCTGAGGCCGACGACAACTCTTTGTTTGCGATTCGGGGAGGTGGGCATGCGGTGATTATCGTGTTGGTGGTGCTTTGGGGTAATTTTTGGGCTTTTTTGGGGATATTTTTGGGCTATAGATCAATGGATACGGGTGTTAGCAGCTATTTAATTTATAGCAAATAGCTGACCCTTGCTTGGAGGCCGGGGGTCAGCCGGCAAACCCCGCAAAAATAGCAGGTCGCAAATTAAACAGAAAACACTGAAGCATCAGTCGTCACCAGCCCAAGCGAAAACCTTTGTCCAGCCAAATAATCCTCCATGCATTTCAAAAGCAAAGGGCTCCGATGCTTCTCCACACAGCCCCGAATCTCATCGGCTGTCAACCAAACCGTCCGCACAATGCCCTCATCCAGCGCCTGGCCCGCCACATGTGCGCCCAGCTCGCCACAAAAAGCAAAGCGCAGATAGGTGATGTCCTCTTCTCCGCTGGGCTCAGCCGCATTGGTGCGTTGAAAACGCGACATATACACGCCCACCACATGCTGAGGTTTAAAGTGAAAAGCAGTTTCTTCCAGCGTCTCGCGCGCGCAGGCTTGCGGCAAACTTTCACCTGGGTCCAGGTGGCCCGCCGGGTTGTTGAGTTTTAGGCCGTCGCGGGTCTCTTCTTCAACCAGAAGGAATTTCTGGATGCCGTCAAAGTCTTTGGCGATAACGGCGGCGACTGTCACGCTGGGTCTGAATCGAGTTTTCATGGGGGGAGATTATGAAGCAGCGTAGCTATCGCCAAAACCGCGCGCAAAGCTTACCCGTAAATGCGCTACCAGGCATTGCACTGCTTTGGGCACTTGGGCCGACCACGGCCGCAACGCGTAAATCCGTTCACCAAAAAAGCCTTGTACTTGCCAGTCTGGCAGCACGCGTACGAGTTGGCTTTTGCTTTTGCTGTGCGCGCGCGGCGACGGGCCGCCGCTGGCAAGCGCAGCCCCCTCGGGGGGCAGCGCATTACGCGAAGCGAATAGCGTGGGGGCGTGATATTGATGCAAACTGAAATCTGGCAATAACCCAATGCCCAGACCAGCCAACAGCGCGTCCCGCAGCACTTCGCTGTTGTTGACTTTCAAAGAGCCGCGAATATCAACGCCCACGCGTTCGGTAGATTTCTTTTTGGTATTTTTAGCAAACGTCCAAGTGCCTGAATGTTGGCCCAGGTACAGCAGGCAGTCATGCGCCGTTAAATCATGGGGGTGCTTGGGCATGCCGCGCCGCGCCAGGTAGTCAGCGCTGGCCACCAGCACCGAACTTGTCTCGCACAGCACCCAGGCCACATGCGTTTCGGGCGCTGCGTTGGTGTGGCGTATGGCCAAATCAAAACCTTCATTGGCCAGGTTGACGAAGCGGTCGGTCAACTCCAGCTCAATATGAATGTCGGGAAACTGCTTTAAGAATGCCGCAATACAGGTCGCCAAGTGCTGTCGCCCCAGCGCAACCGGCGCTGTGACGCGCACCAAACCGCGCGGCTTGCCTACCAAGTCACGCGCGGCGCTGTAGCTGCCGGAGATGCGTTCAAACGCAGGTTGCATGTCAGCCACCAGTTGCTGGCCAGCCTCCGTCAGCCCCACCGACCGCGTGGTGCGGCGCACCAGCAGCACGCCTGCCGTGTGCTCCAGCTCGCTGATGCGCATGCTGACCGACGCTTTGGACGTGCCCAGTCGGCGTGCGGTTTCAGTAAAGCTTTTGGTGGCAGCCAGCACCGTGAGCAAGTGCAGGTCAGCCACCAGGGGAGAGAGTTGGTCAGTGGACATTTGAGCGCTTATTGTTCAAAAATATGAACAATGTAATCAATAAATGAGGGATTATCAAATCAGCCATGCAAACCTAGACTTGAACTACCGTTCATTCTTAGGATTCACCATGTCACGCACCGTGTCACTTAACACCATCGGCCATTACATCAGCGGACAAGTCGTTCTGCCCACCGCTGGCCGCAGCCAGGACGTGTTTAACCCTGCGACAGGCGCAGTCACTGGCCAGGTTTTGCTGGCCAGCACAGCCGATGTGAATGCGGCTGTGGCATCTGCCCATGCGGCTTTCCCGGCCTGGGCTGACTTACCGCCGCTGCGCCGGGCCCGAGTGATGTTCAAGTTTTTGGAGCTGCTCAACGCCAACAAAGACCAGCTGGCGCACCTGATCACCGCGGAGCACGGCAAGGTGTTTACCGATGCGCAGGGCGAGGTTTCGCGCGGCATTGACATTGTGGAATTCGCCTGCGGCATGCCGCAACTCTTGAAAGGCGACTTTACAGACCAAGTCAGCACCGGTATTGACAACTGGACGCTGCGCCAACCCCTGGGCGTGGTGGCCGGCATCACGCCGTTTAACTTTCCGGTGATGGTGCCGATGTGGATGTTCCCGGTGGCGATTGCAGCGGGCAACTGCTTTGTTTTAAAGCCGAGCCCAATTGACCCAAGCGCCAGTTTGTTCATGGCTGATTTGCTCAAAAAAGCCGGTTTGCCTGATGGCGTGTTTAACGTGGTGCAGGGCGACAAAGAGGCGGTGGATGCGCTGCTGGTACACCCCGACGTGAAGGCCGTGTCATTCGTCGGCTCGACACCGATTGCCAATTACATTTACGAAACCGGGGCCCACCACGGCAAACGCGTGCAGGCCTTGGGCGGCGCCAAAAACCACATGGTGGTGATGCCTGATGCGGACCTGGAACAAGCGGTGGACGCGTTGATTGGCGCGGGCTACGGTTCGGCGGGCGAGCGCTGCATGGCGATTTCAGTGGCGGTGCTGGTCGGTGATGTGGCCGAGCGCCTGCTGCCGATGCTGACAGCCAGAGCCAAAACACTGGTAATCAAGAACGGCGTGAATCTGGATGCTGAGATGGGGCCCATCGTTACCAGCATTGCGCACAAGCGCATCACAGGCTACATCGACCTGGGCGTTGAAGAAGGCGCTAGATTGCTGGTGGATGGCCGTACTTTCAGCGGCAAAGACGCAGGCCAGGGCTGCGAAAACGGCTTCTGGATGGGCGGCACATTGTTTGACCACGTCACGCCCAATATGCGCATCTACAAAGAAGAAATTTTTGGCCCCGTGTTGGGCTGCGTGCGGGTGAAAGACTTTGCCGAGGCAGTTGAGCTGATCAATGCCCATGAGTTTGGCAACGGCGTGAGCTGCTACACCCGCGACGGCAACGTGGCGCGCGAATTTTCACGGCGCATTCAAGTTGGCATGGTCGGCATCAATGTGCCCATCCCCGTACCGATGGCTTGGCATGGCTTTGGCGGCTGGAAGAAAAGCCTGTTCGGCGACATGCATGCCTACGGCGAAGAGGGTGTACGTTTTTACACCAAGCAAAAATCCATCATGCAGCGCTGGCCTGAAAGTATCGGCAAGGGTGCTGAATTCGTCATGCCAACGGCTAAATAGAGCCCCCACGTAGAGCCCCCACGGCTGCTCACTGCGTGTAGCGCCCTGCCCCCGAGGGGGCTGGCCTGGCTTGGGGCAGCCCTGCGCTGGCGGCCTGAGCCCCGTGGCCTATTGGGGTCGAATCCCAGTTTTGCTACGCTGCGCAGCGCCGCGGCAAATTTGGGCTCTGACCCCGATAAGCTCGCCAGCCCGTCATTGATCCGGCCTTACGAACTATGAAGCGTTCGCCCTGAGCTTGTCGAAGGGTTTCGACCAAGCCTGTCCTGAGCCCGTCGAAGGGCTCAACCCAAACAGGAATTTATCCACCATTGGGCCGGATCAATAAGAGGCAGCGGCACTTGCTTGGGAGATCAGGGATGACTTTTCATAGTGCAAGTTATATAAGCAATGGCCTGCCCAGTCAGAACTCTTCAAAAACTCAGGTAAGCTTGCTGGCAGGCAGAATTCTGAAAAAATCAACGTTACCTTGAGGAGAAACCCATGCTGATTGGGGTACCTGCGGAAATCATGGACGGCGAGACACGCGTCGCCATCACGCCGGAAACGGCCAAAAAACTTAAAGCCCAAGGACACACGATTCGCGTGCAAGCGGGCGCAGGCATTGCGGCAAGCGTGCCTGACGCTGCCTACATTGCGGTGGGGGCAGAGATCACCGATGCTGCAGGCGCTTATGCAGCGGACATCGTGCTGAAAGTACGCAGTCCGCTACCAGCTGAAATGCCGCATGTCAAGGCTGGCAGTGTGCTGGTGGGTATGTTGAACCCCTTTGATACGGACGGCCTCCAGCGCTTGGCCGTTGCGCAACTTACCGCGTTTGCCCTGGAAGCTGCACCGCGTACCAGCCGTGCGCAAAGCATGGACGTGCTGTCGTCCCAAGGCAATATTGCTGGCTATAAAGCCGTGATGATGGCTGCGGATGCCTACCAGCGCTTCATGCCCATGCTGATGACCGCGGCGGGCACGGTCAAAGCCGCCCGCGTGGTGATTTTGGGTGTCGGCGTGGCAGGCTTGCAAGCTATTGCCACGGCCAAGCGCCTGGGCGCGGTGATTGAAGCCAGCGACGTGCGCCCGAGCGTGAAAGAACAAGTTGAATCATTGGGCGCAAAATTCATTGACGTCCCGTATGAAACCGATGAAGAGCGCGAAGCCGCTGTCGGCGTAGGCGGCTACGCCAAGCCCATGCCGCCAAGCTGGCTGGCACGCCAAAAAGACGAAGTCGCCAAGCGCGTGGCCAATGCCGACATCGTCATCACCACTGCACTTATCCCTGGCCGTGCTGCGCCTGTGCTGGTGACGGAAGACATGGTCAAGGCCATGAAGCCCGGCAGCGTGATTGTTGACCTGGCAGCCCAACAAGGCGGCAATTGCCCGTTAACTGAACCAGGTAAAACTGTCGTGAAGCATGGCGTGACGTTGATAGGCGAGACCAATATCGCATCGCTGGTGGCGGCAGATGCCAGCGCGCTGTACGCGCGCAACCTGCTCGACTTTTTAAAGCTCATCAGCACCAAAGAAGGCGCTTTGAATATCGACATGGCCGATGACATCGTGGCCGCCTGCCTGATGACGCAGGCAGGCGTCGTCAAGCGTAAATAATTTAACTGTACCGTTTGGAGAAGCGCATGGAAGCCGTGTCACCCACCATCATCAACCTGATTATTTTTGTGCTCGCCATCTACGTGGGTTACCACGTGGTGTGGACCGTCACGCCTGCGCTGCACACGCCGCTGATGGCGGTGACCAATGCCATTTCAGCCATCGTCATCGTCGGTGCCATGCTGGCGGCGGCGCTGACTGAGACACCGCTGGGTAAAACTATGGGCTTTTTGGCTGTGGTGCTGGCGTCCGTCAATGTGTTTGGCGGGTTTTTGGTCACGCGCCGCATGCTGGAGATGTTCAAGAAAAAAGAAAAAAAAGGAGAAGCGAAATGAATCCCGTGAAATCTAAAGATATTGTTTCCTACAAGCAGGGACCGCGGGACTGGCTTTGCCAGACCGCAGGCGCAGCGGCCCCCTCGGGGGGCAGCGTAGTACACCAAGTGACAAGCATGGGGGTACTTTCAAAATGAGCATGAGCATCGTCACGCTGCTGTACCTGGTAGCTTCGGTCTTTTTTATTCAGGCCTTGAAGGGCCTGAGCCACCCCACCACCTCGCTGCGCGGTAATTTGTTTGGCATGGTCGGCATGACGATTGCCGTACTGACCACGGGCGCGCTGATTGTTGAAACCTCGGGCGGCAAGGCACAGGGCATGGTCTATGTGCTCGGCGCGCTGGTCATAGGCGGCGCTGCGGGCACGCTGATGGCCAAGCGGGTCGAGATGACCAAGATGCCTGAGCTGGTGGCCTTCATGCATTCGATGATTGGCCTGGCCGCCGTATTTATTGGCGTGGCGGCAGTAGCCGAACCTTTTGCCTTTGGTATGGTGGCCAAAGGCTTGGGCACAGCACAGATCCCCGCAGGCAACCGGCTTGAGCTGTTCCTAGGCGCAGCGATTGGCGCGATTACTTTCAGCGGCTCGGTGATCGCCTTCGGCAAGCTCAGCGGCAAGTACAAGTTCAGATTGTTCCAGGGCGCACCGGTCACCTTTGCCGGCCAGCACATGGTCAATCTGGTGCTGGGCCTGGTCATGCTGGGCCTGGGTTTAACCTTTATGTTCACGGGCAGCTGGACAGCATTTTTTGCCATGCTGGCGCTGGCGTTTGTTATGGGCGTATTGATCATCATCCCGATTGGCGGCGCAGACATGCCGGTGGTGGTGTCAATGCTCAACAGTTATTCGGGTTGGGCGGCGGCGGGCATCGGTTTTAGCTTGAACAACGCAATGCTGATCATTGCCGGCTCATTGGTTGGCTCATCGGGTGCCATCCTGTCGTACATCATGTGCAAGGCCATGAATCGTTCGTTTTTCAGCGTCATCTTGGGTGGTTTTGGCGGAGAAGCGACCACCGCAGCCACGGGCAGCAAAGAGCAGCGCCCGGTCAAATCCGGCTCTGCAGACGATGCCGCCTTCATTTTGGGCAATGCTGAAACCGTCATCATCGTGCCGGGCTATGGCCTGGCCGTAGCGCGCGCGCAGCACTCGGTGAAAGAGCTCGCAGCCAAACTGACTGAACGCGGCATCAAGGTCAAATACGCAATTCACCCGGTGGCAGGCCGCATGCCTGGCCACATGAACGTGCTACTGGCTGAAGCCGAAGTGCCTTACGACCAGGTGCACGAGATGGAAGACATCAACGCCGAGTTTGGCCAGGCCGATGTGGCGATTATTTTGGGTGCCAACGATGTGGTGAACCCTGCGGCGCACGTCAAGGGCAGTGCAATTTACGGCATGCCGATTCTGGAAGCCTACAAGGCCAAGACCGTCATCGTCAATAAGCGCTCGATGGCCGCAGGCTATGCGGGCCTGGACAACGAGCTGTTTTACATGGACAAAACCATGATGGTGTTTGGAGACGCCAAGAAAGTCATTGAAGACATGGGTAAAGCGATTGAGTAAACAGCCCAAAAATTGTCAACGCCCAGGGAAGGTGCGCGCAAAAGACGCAGCATAAGACTGCGAATTAATTTACCTCTTTCTTACGCTTTTATCGGTTTCACTGGCTTTAACAGTTTTATTGCTCTTGCGCGTGGGATGAATTCGGATCGAATCGTCCCGCTAGAGGTAACTCCCTTCAAATTTCCAGCAGTCCCTAGGGAAAACGCAATAGCCAGAGGCATGCTCAGCCATGAGAATCCAAAGCTGTAAGCAATACCCACAATGGAGAAAACCAGCATGACCGTCGCCACTCTTGACCGCCCTTGGCTGAAAGCCTACCCACCCGGCGTCCCTTACGACGTAGACACCAGCCAATACAGCTCACTGGTGGCGCTGATGGAAGAGGCCTTTAAAAAGAATGCTGCCAACGTGGCCTACAGCTTCATGGGCAAAGAAGTGAGCTTTGGCGAAACCGACAGTTTGTCGATCGCCTTTGGTGCTTACCTGCAAGGCCTGGGGTTGGCTAAGGGTGACCGCGTCGCCATCATGATGCCCAACGTGCCGCAATACCCGGTCACCGTCGCCGCCATCTTGCGTGCCGGTTTTGTGGTGGTCAACGTCAACCCGCTGTACACCCCGCGCGAGTTGGAGCATCAGCTCAAGGACTCGGGTTCCAAGGCCATCGTCATCGTCGAGAACTTTGCCAATACGCTGGAACAGTGCATTGCCAACACACCGGTTAAAAACGTCATCCTCTGTGCCATGGGCGACCGCCTCGGCCTGCTAAAAGGCGCGTTGGTCAACTATGTGGTGCGTAACGTCAAGAAAATGGTGCCTGCCTTCCATTTGCCGGGCGCCGTGCGTTTCAACGATGCGCTGGCCCAAGGCACGGCGGCCACGTTGACGCGGCCAGACCTCAAACCGACCGATGTTGCTGTGCTGCAATACACCGGCGGTACGACGGGCGTATCAAAAGGCGCCGTGCTGCTGCACAGCAACGTAATTGCCAACGTGTTGCAGTCTGAAGCCTGGAACATCCCCGCCATGGCCAGCATGCAGCCGGGCGTGCAGCCGGTGTATGTTTGTGCGCTGCCGCTGTACCACATCTTCGCTTTTACGGTCAACATGATGCTGGGCATGCGCACGGGCGGTAAAAACATTTTGATCCCGAATCCGCGTGACTTTCCAGCAGTGTTGAAGGAATTATCCAAGCACAAAGTCAACAGCTTTCCGGCTGTTAATACGCTGTTCAATGGCTTGGCCAACCACCCAGACTTCAACACCGTGGACTGGTCGCACCTGAAGGTGTCACTTGGTGGCGGCATGGCCGTGACCAGTGCGGTGGCCAAGTTGTGGCTGGAGAAAACCGGTTGCCCGATTGTCGAAGGTTATGGCCTGAGCGAAACCTCACCATCGGCCAGTTGCAACCCTACCAACAGCACGTCATTCAGCGGCACCATTGGCGTGCCGATTCCAGGCACGTATTTCAAGCTGCTAGATGACGACGGCAACGACGTACCGCAAGGCCAGCCCGGCGAGATCGC
>JBBAPP010000078.1:0-10177 GCA_040400775.1 Polaromonas sp.
TAGTTGGTGGTTTGAGATGTCAAGCCGCTGCTAAAGCTTTGTCTTTTTCGGTCACAAAAGAATCTGCATAAAACGCGTCTTCAGGCAAGCCTGCTGCAATATAGGCGGTTTGCGCAGAGTCGACCACAATCGGTGCGCCGCAGGCATAGACCTGGTGGCCTGACAAATCAGGCACATCTTGCAAGACCGCGTTGTGTACAAAGCCGGTGCGGCCGGTCCAGGCGTCCTCAGGCAACGCATCTGAGACGACTGGCACGTAGCTGAGGTGAGGCATCTCGGCTACTTTGCCCAGCACCCAGTCGTGCATGTACAAATCTGCCGGCCGCCGGCCACCCCAGTACAACACCGCAGGCCGTGTGATGCCTTTAAACTGCATGTGCTCGATGATGGCTTTGATCGGTGCAAAGCCGGTGCCTGATGCCAGTAGCACCATCGGTTTGGTGCTGTCTTCGCGCAGGTAAAAGCTGCCAAATGGACCTTCAACCCGCAGGATTTCTTTTTCCTTCATGGCGCTGAAAACATGGTCAGTGAACTTGCCACCTGGCGAGTGGCGAATGTGCAGTTCAGCACCTGGGTTCTCGGCCTGCGTATGCGGTGCATTGGCTAGCGAGTAAGCCCGTCTGTCGCCATCACGCAGCATAAATTCAACATACTGACCGGCGTGGTACTTGAAGACATCGGCCGCAGGCAACTGCAGGCGCATCAGCATCACGTCAGCAGACGCTTTGGCCAGGCTGGCCACGCGGGTCGGCATTTTTTTGATTGGAAAAGCGCTTTCGTCTGTCACGTTGCGTGACTCCAGCACCAGGTCAGAGGTGGCTGTGGCGCAGCAGGTCAAAATAAACCCCTGTGCTGCTTCTTCCAGCGACAGCGCCTTGAGCTGGTGCCTGCCCTGGGTAATGCTGCCCGCTAGTTTTTTGCATTTGCACGAGCCGCAAGCGCCGTCTTTGCAGCCATAGGGCAGGCCAATGCCTTGGCGAATAGCCGCAGCCAGCAAAGCCTCATCGGCTTGCGCCACATAGCTGCGCCCGCTGGGTTGTACGGTGATGTTAAAACTCATGGTCGCGTGTCCTGTTGGTTATGCTTGACGTAAAGATCTTTTTTAAAAGCCTAATTTTGCCCTCAAATTTAAATCCCCTCGGTGCGCTGCCTGCGCGCTTTCGCCGCCAGCGCATTTTGATCGTCGGCTGTGGCGATGTCGGCCTGCGTGTGGCGCAACTGCTGCCTGACCGCGTCAAGGTCATGGCACTGACTTCCTCCAGTGCGCGGCTGCCTGAATTTCGTGGCCGCCAGATCACGCCGCTGCTGGGTAATCTGGACCATGCCGCCACGCTGCGCCGGCTGGCTGGTCTGGCCACGCATGTGCTGCACCTGGCGCCGCCGCCCAACGACGACCCACATGCCAAAAACGACCCGCGCACCAGCGCCTTGCTGCGCGCCTTGCGCCAGCGCGGCCTGCCGCAAGCGCTGGTCTACGGCTCCACCAGCGGCGTCTACGGTGATTGCCAGGGCGAATGGGTAACTGAGACGCGCCGAGTCAACCCCGACACATCGCGCGCCTACCGCCGAGTCGATGCTGAGGCGCAGTGGCGCTGGTTTGGCCGCAGTACAGGCGTGGCGATTCATATTTTGCGGATCCCCGGTATTTACGCCCCGGACCGGGAGGGCGGCACGCCGCGTGGGCGCTTGCTCAAGGCTACACCGGTACTGGCTGCAAGCGACGACGTGTACACCAACCACATTCATGCCAACGACCTGGCCCGCGCCTGCCTGGCAGCTTTGCGCATCGGCAAACCGCAACGCATCACCAACGCCAGCGACGACACTGATTTGATGATGGGCGACTACTTTGATTTGGCAGCTGATCTGTATGGCTTGCCGCGCCCACCCAGGCTTGCGCGTGCCGAAGCCAGGGCCCAACTGCCCGCGGTACAGTTGAGTTTTATGGCTGAATCAAGGCGGCTTGACAACCAGCGCATGAAGCGGGAACTGCGCGTGAAGTTGCGCTACCCGACGGTGAACGAAGGATTAAGAACTGCTAGTGGGTAACGGATAAAGCTATTAAATAAATAGCATATTAAACCCGTATTTAAACAGCTAAAGCCCTTATTAGCATCTTAAAATAGAATTTTTAGACGGTCCATTTGAATTTTGAACGCTGGCCTGTCGCGGGCTAGACTTAAACCACGAAAATAGTAAGCGTTCTTATTAAAATCAGGTTATTCTGTCTTCGCGATAAAAGTTTTCAGACGACGCTGTCTTTCAGGCTGGTCGCGGGTATTTTTTAGAGAGAAATTCATGACCTGGTCTATTGTTGCGTGTGATGGAAGCCATGTCGGGGTGGCTGTGGCCAGCAAGTTTTTTGCAGTGGGTGCTTTGTGCCCCTATGCGCAAAGTGGCGTTGGTGCGCTGGCTACCCAGGCGCTGGTCAACCCCTTGTTGGCTGCCCCGGCGCTTGCGGGCATGGCCCAACAGCGCGTGCCGGCAGAGCTGCTGGCAGCCCTTTTGTCTGCCGATACGGGCAGTGCGCATCGGCAGTTCCACATGGTCGACGTGCTTGGGCGTGGCGCGGCACATACGGGTACTGAATGCATAGCCTGGTGCGGACACACCTTGCGTGACGGTTTCTCTGTTGCCGGCAATATGCTGGCAGGGCCGCAGGTCATTGAGGCGACGGCTGACAGCTATGCCGCACATGCATTTTTGCCTTTTGCGGAGCGCCTGATCACGGCGCTTGCTGCTGGTGAGGCTGCGGGTGGTGACAAGCGCGGCAAGCAGGCTGCGGCGCTGATTGTTTATAACGGTCAGGATTACCCGGCGCTGGATTTACGGGTGGACGACCATACCGAGCCCCTGCTGGAACTGCGCCGTTTGTATGATGTCAGCCTGCTGCGTTTTCAGGCTTTTTTGACCTGCCTGCCGAGCCGAGAGCATCCGTCGGGTACCACGGATCGCAGCTTGATTGAGGCTCAAATTGAGCGTTTTCATGCTGATCGTAAAGCCCGCGCCAGGCTGCCTGTATGAGCGCTTTGCTGGAGGTGCGCGGTTTGTCTACCCGCTTCAAGCTTGAAGGCGGTGAATTTACTGCGGTGGACGACATCAGTTTTTCGGTAAAAGCCGGGCGTACCTTGGGCATCGTCGGAGAGTCCGGCTGCGGAAAAAGCGTAACCTCCCTGTCCATTATGGGCTTGCTGCCCAAAGGCCAGGGCCGCATAGCCGCAGGTTCCATCAGCTTTGATGGTGTTGACCTTACACAGCTGCCAGATGCCGGAATGCGAGCGCTGCGCGGCAACCGGATGGCGATGATTTTTCAGGAGCCGATGACATCGCTCAACCCGGCTTTCACGATAGGCGACCAGTTGATAGAAGGTATTCGCTGCCATAGCCAACTGGGACCGTTTGAGGCGCGCCTGCACGCGATTGAGATGTTGCGCCGTGTGCGTATTCCGTCCCCCGAGCAGCGCATTGACGACTATCCGCACAAGCTGTCGGGCGGCATGCGCCAGCGGGTGATGATTGCCATGGCACTGTCCAGCCAGCCCGCCTTGCTGATTGCAGACGAACCTACCACAGCGCTTGACGTGACCATCCAGGCACAGGTGCTTGAACTGATGCGTACCCTGCGTGAAGAAACCGGTACCGCCATCATGCTGATCACGCATGACCTCGGCGTCATCGCAGAGCTTGCTGACGAGGTGGTCGTGATGTACAGCGGCCGCATCGTGGAGCGTGCCAGTGTGGCGCGGCTATTTGACCAACCCCAGCATCCGTACACGATTGGTCTGCTTGGGTCGATTCCCAAATTACATCTGGAGCAAACCCGGCTCGCCGCCATTGAGGGCCAGGTGCCTACACCCATGAGCGGCTTGCAAGGCTGCCGCTTTGCGCCACGCTGCCCGTTTGCGGATGACCAGTGCCGCATGCTGCAGCCACCATTGCTTGATGTGGGTGATGGCCATGAAGCCGCTTGCTGGAAAGCGCCGCTGCCGTATACGCTGGATACGGCTGCAGATGCCGTGCTGGAGCACGCATGATGCTTACCACCGATCACAACGCCACGCCCTTGCTGCGGGTTGAAAACCTGGTCAAGCATTTCCCGGTTGAAAAGGGTCTGTTTGGTCGGAACAATGCCGTGGTGCATGCGGTTGACGGGCTCAATTTTGAGCTTGTAGCGGGCGAGACCATGGCCCTCGTGGGTGAGTCCGGCTGCGGTAAGTCAACGGCCGGGCGGCTGGTATTGCGTTTGCTGGAGGCGAGCTCTGGCAAGGTCTGGTTTGAGGGTGAAGACCTGATGCGCCTGAAGCCAGCCGAGATGCGTGCCAGAAGGCGCAGTTTGCAAATGATTTTTCAGGATCCATACTCTTCGCTTAATCCGCGTATGACGGTGGAACAAACCCTGACCGAACCCCTTGCCCTGCATGGCCTTGCAAAAGGTAAACACCGCGAACGTGCCGCCGAGTTGCTTGATCTGGTCGGGCTTGCGCGGCAATACCTGCAGCGTTACCCCCATGAGTTTTCAGGCGGTCAGCGCCAACGGATTGGTATTGCCAGGGCGCTGGCGGTTGAGCCGCGGCTGATCGTTTGCGACGAGCCGGTGTCGGCGCTTGATGTGTCGATTCAGGCGCAGGTTGTTAACCTGATGCAAGACCTGCAGCAACAGCTCGGTTTGTCGTACATATTTATCGCCCATGATCTTGCGGTGGTCAAGCATATTTCGTCGCATGTAGCGGTGATGTACCTTGGCCAGATCGTTGAGTACGCGGACAAAAAAAGTTTGTTTGCGCAACCTCGCCACCCCTACACACAGGCGCTGCTGTCAGCCATTCCCTTGCCGGAGCCGGGCGCAAGGCTAGACCGCGTGGTGCTGCAGGGCGATGTGCCCAGCCCGATTCATCCGCCTTCGGGCTGCCGCTTTCACACCCGTTGTCCGTATGCACGCGCGCGCTGCGCAGCAGAAGCACCGCTGTTGGCTGAAGAAAACGGCCACCGTGTTGCCTGTCATTTTTGGGCCGAGATTACGGCCTCTGCAAGCTCTGCGTTCGGTGTCTATTCGCCACCCCCGAATCTGCGCTTGCAAAAACTGCAGGCAGCTTTTCAGCCCACCTCGGAAGTTGCTTTGGCTTGAATCTTTCGTTAAAAATTTTGTTTTATTTCACCCCCAGTCAGCAGCCCAAAATTGTCTATTAACCAGGAAATTGCCATGACAAAACCAGCCTTACTGCCACTAGCCGCACGTTTAACCATGCGATTCGTAGCAGCCCTCGCTATCAGCTCCAGCCTGCTTGTCGCGAGCGTGCAGGCGCAAACCCTGCGCATTGGTCTGGCTGAAGACCCGGACGTGCTGGACCCGACCATGGCGCGCAGTTTTGTCGGGCGCATTGTCTTTGCGTCGCTGTGCGACAAGCTGATGGACATTGACGACAAGCTGAACATCGTGCCGCAGTTGGCAACTTCATGGGTCTGGTCACCGGACAACAAGATTTTGATCCTCAAGCTGCGCTCCGGTGTGACCTTTCATGATGGCGAAAAATTCGACGCTGCGGCGGTCAAATTCAATATTGAGCGGCATAAAAATCTGGCCGGTTCCAACCGCCGTGGTGAGTTGGCTCCGGTGGTCAGTGTCGATGCGCTGGATGACTTGACGGTGCGCCTGAACATGTCTGCGCCCTTTGCGCCTTTGTTGTCCGTGCTGGCTGACCGCGCCGGCATGATGGTGTCGCCCAAGGCGGCCCAGGAAGCCCCCACCAGTTTTGGCAGCAAGCCGGTTTGCTCTGGCCCCTTCCGTTTTACCGAGCGGGTCGCCCAGGACCGTATCGTGCTTGAGCGCTACGCCAACTACTGGAACAAGGCCAACGTCCATTTCGACAAAGTTGTTTTCCAGCCGATTGTTGACGCAACCGTTCGATTGGCAAACCTGCGCTCCGGGCAGCTCGATTTTATTGAACGGGTCGCACCGTCTGATATTCCACAGATCAAGGCTGACAGCCGCTTTCAGATCGCCCGTATCACCGAACTGGGCTACCAGGGCATCACCATCAATACTGGCAAGAGCGACCAGGCCCAGAAAAACCCGCTAGGCCGTGATCCACGCGTACGTGAGGCCTTTGAGTTGTCTCTTGACCGTGCCGGTATTGTGCAGGTGGCCATGGACGGTGAGGCCATACCAGGCAACCAGTGGTTGGCTCCCAGCAACAGTTTTTATGCCAAAAATGTACCTGTGCCAAAACGCAATCTCGCCCGGGCCAAGGCATTGCTCAAAGAAGCGGGTGTGGTGAATCCGGTGTTTACCTTGATGACACCCACCACGTCTGATGGTCAACGCGTAGCGCAAGTCGTTCAGGCGATGGCCAAAGAGGCTGGCTTTGATGTGAAGATTCAATCCACCGAATTTGCCACCTCGCTCAATCTGGCCGACAAAGGGCAGTTCGATGCCTACATCCTGGCGTGGAGCGGTCGCGCCGACCCGGACGGCAACCTTTTTAGTTTTCACGGTTGCAAGCAGCCGCTCAACTATGCCGGCTATTGCACACCCGAGATGGATGAGTTGCTCAACAAGTCACGCAGCACGCGTGAGCCGGCTGAGCGCGCAAAAGTGTTCGAGCAGGTAGCAGCGCAAGTCGGCAAGGACCGCCCGGTTGTTTACCTGTTTCACCGCAACTGGCTTTGGGCCTACAACAAAAAGTTGACCGGGGTGCGCGCCATACCTGACGGCCTGATGCGGGTGCAGGGGCTGCAGTTCAAATAAACCAGGAGGGCGCTGAACCTTCAGTTCAGCGCAACTGTTCCTGATGTTTTCGGCTCCTTTTTTCGCACAACATCCTTATGCTTAGCTACCTCATCAAGCGACTGGTCTCCCTGATACCGACGGTCTTTTTCGTCACCATCATTATTTTTGGCCTGCAACAACTATTGCCTGGCGACCCGGCCATCATGCTGGCCGGTGAAGACCAGGACCCGACAGTGATTGCCTACCTGCAAAAAAAAATGCATCTGGATGAGCCCTTGCCGGTCCGCTATGCGTACTGGATAGGCGGTGTTTTCAAGGGCGACCTGGGCGAGTCGCTGAGGATTCAAAAACCCGTGCTGGAGCTGATTCAGGAAAAGCTTCCGGTGACCCTGCAACTCGCTGGCATGGCGATGTTGATTGCATTGGTGATCGGTATTCCGGCGGGCATTGTTTCAGCGGTGGCCAAGGATTCGGCCTGGGACTACATCGCTAATATCGTCGCGTTGTGGGGCTTGTCTACGCCTAACTTTTGGCTGGGTATCTTGCTGATACTGCTTTTTTCAGTATCTCTGGGCTGGTTGCCCGCATCGGGCTATGTCAGCCCGTTCGAAGACCTTAAGGC
The DNA here is from genome assembly GCA_040400775.1 of Polaromonas sp. Taxonomy (GTDB): domain Bacteria; phylum Pseudomonadota; class Gammaproteobacteria; order Burkholderiales; family Burkholderiaceae_C; genus Polaromonas. The sequence goes on from JBBAPP010000078.1 coordinate 7,350, forward strand.
CAATCTTGCAGCCATGATCATGCCGGCTTTTGTGTTGGGGAATGCGATTGCAGCGGTGCTAATGCGGCATACCCGAAGTGCCATGCTGCAGGTGCTGAATGCCGACTATGTCCGGACCGCACGCGCCAAAGGCCTGCCGGAGCGCAAGGTGGTACTCAAGCATGCTTTGCGTAATGCCATGACGCCCATCATCACACTGGGTGCGCTGGAGTTTGGCACGCTGCTGTCTGGTGCTGTGCTGACCGAGCAGGTGTTTTCGATTCCTGGATTCGGCAAATTGATTGTGGATGCGGTGTTCAATCGCGACTATGCGGTGGTGCAGGGCGTGGTGCTGTTTACCTCTACGGTGTATATCCTGCTAAATTTGCTGGCCGATCTGGCCTATTTCATCGTCAATCCACGTCTTCGGGGTTAGGTCATGCGCGCTGTTCCGATTCAGTTAACACCCCAGGCGCCGCCGCGTGAGCTGTCTCCGGCCAGACGCGCCTTGCTGCGGCTGCTGCGCCGCCGTGGCGCGATGCTGGGTTTGGCGATTGTTTTTATTTTTGTATTGATCGCGGTTTTTGCACCTGTGATTGCACCTCAAGACCCGCTGCAGACCAGCTGGAGCGCGGTACGCAAGGCGCCGAGTGCAGAGTATCTTTTTGGTACCGACGAAATTGGTCGTGATGTGCTGTCACGCGTCATCTGGGGCGCGCGCGCGTCGCTGATGGCCGGGCTGGTGTCAGTGTCTATTGCCATGGTATTAGGCGTGCCTATAGGGCTGCTTGCGGGCTATGTGGGGGGCTGGGTTGACGGCCTGATTTCGCGCTTGACGGATTCCATGCTGGCTGTGCCCTTTTTGATTTTGGCGATAGCGCTGGCCGCATTTTTAGGCCCCAGCCTGACCAACGCCATGATTGCGATTGGCGTCTCTGCAACGCCAATTTTTATCCGCCTGACGCGTGGGCAGGTGCTGTCGGTGAAGGTAGAGGATTTTGTCGAAGCCGCACGCGCAGTGGGCAATCCACACTGGCGTATTGCGCTGCGGCACATCCTGCCCAATATCTTGCCGCCACTGATTGTGCAGGCTACCCTGGCGATTGCCGCCGCCATCATTGCCGAGGCCAGTTTGTCATTTCTTGGGCTGGGTCAGCAGCCGCCCGCGCCCAGCTGGGGCAGCATGCTGAATACCGCCAAAAATTATGTAGACAACGCACCCTGGATGGCGATATGGCCGGGCGTGTCCATATTTTTACTGGTGTTGTCGTTCAATCTCCTGGGTGATGGCCTGCGCGACGCGCTGGACCCCAAACATAAATAACCAGAAAGTTTCAAGCATGTTGTCTTTTGATGCCCAGCATTTCCCCTACGCATCGCGCCGCAACGTTGTGTATGCCCAGCGGGGTATGGTCGCAACGTCGCAGCCATTGGCGGCACAAGCTGGCCTGCAGGTTTTGCAGGCAGGCGGCAATGCCATTGATGCGGCCATCGCCACAGCGGCGGCCCTGAGCGTGCTGGAGCCCAGCGCCAACGGTATTGGTGGCGACGCTTTTGCACTGGTCTGGCATGCTGGCAAATTGCACGGCCTGAATGCCAGCGGACCGGCTTCGGCCGGCAGTACGCTGGAAAGTTTCACCAAACTCGGCCATACCGAGATGCCAAAATACGGTCCGCTGGCGGTGACGGTGCCGGGTACCCCCGCTGCGTGGGCAGCCATGGCGCAGCGATTTGGCAAATTACCCCTGACAACATCCATGGCCGCCGCCATCCGTTACGCGCGTGACGGCTTTGCGGTGTCGCCGTCCGTTGCTTACGCTTGGCAGCAGGCGACCAAAGTTTTTCGCAAACACCTCACCGAGCCGCATTTTCAGTCGTGGTTTGACACCTTTGCGCCGGAACGTGCACCAGAGGCCGGTGAGGTCTGGCGTTCGGCTGGCCATGCCGACACCTTGCAATCGATTGCCGAAGATGGTGCGACAAGCTTTTATCGCGGTGCGCTGGCTGAAAAAATCGCAGCCTTTGTACAAGGCTCGGGCGGCCACCTGAGCACGGCCGATCTGGCGGCCTACCAGGTTGACTGGGTGGACCCGATCAGCGTCAATTACCGGGGCTTTGATGTTTGGGAAATACCGCCCAACGGCCACGGCTTGGTGGCGCTGATAGCACTCAATTTGCTCAAGGGTTTTGACTTTTCTGAACGCGATACGCTGCTCACCTACCACCGCCAGATTGAAGCCATCAAGCTGGCTTTTGCCGATGGCCTGGCGCATATTGCCGAGCCTTCTCACATGCGTGTTTCCGTGAAAGATTTACTGTCAGACGCGTATGCGGATGAGCGGCGCCAGCTGATCGGCGACATGGCCCGTACACCGCAACCCGGCATGCCGCCAGCGGGCGGTACGGTCTACCTCAGCACAGCCGACGCCGAGGGCAATATGGTGTCGTTCATCCAAAGCAATTACATGGGCTTTGGCAGCGGCATGGTGGTTCCTGGCACCGGCATAGGCTTGCATAACCGCGGGCATAACTTTTCACTGGACGCGCATCACCCGAACTGCATTGCGCCTGGCAAGCGCCCGTACCACACCATCATTCCGGGCTTTTTGACACGCGATGGCGCAGCTGTGGGGCCGTTTGGCGTGATGGGCGGCTTCATGCAGCCGCAGGGCCATGTGCAGATGGTCATGAACACGGTCGACTTTCACTTGAACCCGCAAGCCTCACTGGACGCACCGCGCTGGGAATGGGACAGCGGCCTGGGCGTGAACATTGAAAGCACGACCAGCGAGCACCTCTTCAGGGGTCTGGCGGCGCGTGGACACGATGTGAAGTGGCAAAACAACCGC
>JBBAPP010000079.1:0-10062 GCA_040400775.1 Polaromonas sp.
ATGGTGGATATGAACTGAGTCGCACCAATCGAATGCCCGGTTCAAATGATTTTGATAAAAGGCATTTTTGCGATCTCAGGTCATTTGCCCACGATGTGGCTGTCAAGGTGTCTTGAGATTGGTGAACGTACAGGTGACATTAGCCCCAGACGCCAGATTCACGGTGAAGGTTCTGTTGAGCTGGTCGGTGAAGGTGGTGGTCGATCCTGGAACTGCGACGAGACATTGAAGGGAGGGGGTGGTCCAGCCGATCACTGCGTTTTCGGTAATGGTGTAGGGCACGCCAGCCGGCAGGTTGGTGAATGTTTTCGAGTTTGTAATCGTGCCGGTGCCCGGGTTGTTGTCCAACTGGAAAGTCGGAATCGTTGCTGGTACGTTAGACGTGAAGGTGAATGCCTGGAGGTTGCCCGCGGGCTGCACGACTTTCACAATCGTGAGCGTGCCAGTTCCAGTCGGCTGCTTCACGTTGGTGAACTTGCAGGTCACGTTAGCCCCAGCCGCAAGATTTACAGTGAACGCCTTGACAGACAGATCCACGGTCCCCACCGGCACTCCGGCGGATGAGGTGCAGGCGATGCCGGTCAAGCTCCAGCCCGTCACAGGGACGGGGTTAAAGAAGTCTTCCTTGACGCTGTAGCTTCCTGGTGCAAGTGTGAAGGTCTTGCTGTTGGACAGGATGTTATTCTGACCCACTGCCCCTGCGTCGTCGTCCAGAAGGAAGGGCATGATGCTCCCGCTGTTCGGACCAAAGGCGTAAAAAGCGAAGTCCTGGGCGTCGTTGGGTACCGCATCCTTCACAATGGTGAGCGTGCCAAGCTGCGGCGCCACTGTGCCGCAACAAGCTGTTCCCTGGTAAACCGACCCGGTAGGAAATCCTGGGATAGGCGCGTTCTGGCACGAAACATTGGTCACCCCCAATAAGGTGTTGGGTGCCGTGCATTTCGATGTGAAGTGATACGAGGTCATCAAGCCAGCAAGGAAGCCAGGCGTGGATTGAGCGCAGCTTTGGCTTGGATAATGCAAGCCTGACACGGGGGGTTGGGTAATACACGCGCCCAATGGGGGCGGGGTAACGATGGTGATCGGGCCACCGCCCCCAGACGGTGGCAGCACGGTAATGGTTGTGCAAATATTCGTATTGTTGGCAGGGTTGGGGTCGGGCAGTGTCGCGGCGTTTTGCGCTTGCGTCACCGTCGCACAGTTCGTGAAGCTGCCACCCGTTGGCAATTTAAAGGAAAACAGGGCGGTTTTCGGCTGATTTGGCAACATCGAAATGTTGGCGCTGCAGGCAATAGGCAAAACCGGCCCTGCGCCTGGCGAACAACTGATGGGCAGCGTGCCGCCACCACCAGTGAACAGGGCGTTGGCTGGCGCCCCGGTGACCACATCGGTCAGGCTTAGCGGGCTGACAGACGGCACGCTGCCGATGTTGGTGACCGTGACGGTACACAGCACCGATTGCAGCGGCCCGTTGGCGCACACCTTGGTGACTTTCAAGTCAGGTCCAATTTGAGCCTGCGCCGTGACCGGTAATGAGACCAGAAATATCGCCGCGCCGATCAGCGGCAAGAGCCCACTCATTAAATTAGATGTCGGTTGGAATTTCATTTTTTTCACCTTCAAAAGAAGTCACTTTCCAGCGTGGACAAGGGCGCGCTGTGAACCCTGCCGATATTTTCAAAAGAACTGGATCCGGTGTTTCAATAACAACTTTCCCAGATTCAACAATCTTTAGAAATTAGGAAAATCCATGCCCACTGCGGCCTGGATCAACCCTCCGCCAGCACAAAGGAAGCCGACTTAAACAGAACAACCCTGCACCGTAAATTTATGAAGCAAGGTGTAGCAAAGTAATTGACACTTTCCGGTCGTTTCTATCTGGACAGGCAGCAACCGCTCAGTTGCAATGAAGCGGACGTCACCATGGTGTCGTCTTGCACCAAGAAGCTTAGGCCGCCACCGCTTTCCAGCTTAGCTAACGCAGTGCCGGTGATGTTGAATGTCTTTGTAACCAGTGTCCCCGCTGGGAAGGGGAAGGTGGGTCCGTACACCACTCCTCCGGGTTGCGGCATCGCTCCAACTCCGCCGGCTACTGTCACACCGATAGTGTCATTGCCCGCGTCAGCGGTGGTGGCCGATTGGCCACCCGAGTTTGCTTTCATTTTTACCGTTAAAACTGCCCGGGTAATCTCGCAACACTTGGATTTGGGCTTCCATTGAAAGGTGCCTAAAAATTGCTTGTTAGGTACAGCGTTGTTGAGCCCCACTTGCGCGGCCAATGATTCTGCTTTGAAGTCACTCTGATTTGGCGGACCCACATTGATAGTCTCACCTATCGGATATGGGCACCCCCCCTTTGGGTCCCCGCGGCCCTCACCGGCGGCTACCTGCGCAAAAGCACTGCCCGCGCCCAGGGAAATGAGTGAAAAAAGTACCACTTGCGCAAATTGACGGCGTTGATTGAGTTTCATGATCTGTCCTTCAGTTTGCAGCGTGAATAAGGGCACACTGCGAACCCTTTTTTTGATGGTGAACATATATTGAGTCGCACCCATTCAATACCCGGTTCAAATTATTTTGTTCAAGGCAGGCTGGCAATCTCACGCCACTCGCTCTCGCCCACAAACTGGCCATCGCCGGCCAGTGCAACGACGCGCCAGCGGGCCACTTTATCGACCAGACTGGCGGCTATAAATGGCGGGGCGGTGTAACGGTTAATGCCTGATTGGGCGCTGGGGCGGATGCGGGCTGCGTAGGCTGGCTTGCCGTTGGCTTCGATCTCCAGCCGGTACAGGCTGACGTTTTGATTTTCTAACCACTGAAAGGTCAGGGCTGCGTCTTTATCGAGCCTGGCACCGGTCTGCGGCGCTACCAAATTGATCGCTTCTGGTACTAATTTGGTACGGGCTACCGGGTCGCTGTTCTCCCCAATGTAGTAGCGCAACACGGGCAGTACAAAGGGTGCGATGCCGCCAGCCACACCGGCAATGCTGTCGCTGGCTTCTATGCGCAGGAGTAGCAAATATTGGCCATACTGATCGTTGGGTAGCAACCGGGGCGCGGGGCCAGATACAACAGCCTGACCCGCTGCCGGCAAGTAGATATTGACGCGCTCTAACACGCGGTAGCGGCGTTGCTGGGCGCGCTCCAATGGGCTCAACCCCGCTTCAGCCGTCAGGTCCAGTGGCGTGGGCAGGGTGTCGCCAGGCTGCACAATTTCCCAACGGGCGCGCAGTACGCCCGCGCCTTGGTAGCGCAGCATGGCGCTGACGGCTGGCAGCAATTGGTCACGCTTGAAGAAGCCAATGTTTTGCAGGCCAGCGCCGCCTCTGAAGCCCAGGCGAATGTCGGTAAAGGCAAGCGGCGAGCTGGCCGAGCTGGCGGTAAGCCGCAGTCGCACCACCGCGAATTTGCCCGAGCTGAATTGGCGAACAAAATAAAAGATGCTGTTGCCGCTGGCGGCTGCGCGCTGGGCGGCCTGGCGGGCAATCGTTTCTGGCACCACCAGCGTCTCGCCGGTCTGCGCGGCATTGCTAATAAAGCCGACGGCCGGGTTTGCAGAACCGAGGTTGCTGGCTGGCGCGCAGGGGTTGCCTATGGTGACGCCGCTGGCGGGGTACGCGCGGTTAAGCGCGCTGCAGAACTGGCCAGCCAAGGGTGTCTCGGGGCCCATTGCTGAGGGTGTACCCGCTATTGAATAACGTATGGAGACGGGTGTTGGCGCGTTCAGCGCGACATCAATCAACGAGGCGGTGGCACTGGTGATGCCAGCAGGTGACGCGGCAGGTCCTCCGGGTCCGGCTGCTTGCGCATGGGCGGCGGCCCCGGCAAACACCATGGCAAGAGCTGTGAGGCAACGGGCAAGTGGCGCAAGAATCGTGCGCCATGGCAACTGTGTTGGGTCAGTGAAAGAGTGTTTCATACGGCACTTTCTTTTAGAAGAACGACAGGCTTAGCCCTGCGTTGAGGGTTTGGTAGCGCACAGCAATGCCGAGTGAATGGGTGTTGCTATGGGCATAGCTAAGTGACCACTGGCCGGGAATTTTTCTGCCAAACGAGGTGAAGTCAAACTGTTTGAGTAGTTGCAGCTGGCCTTGCAGCGCCTTGCTGTCGCTGGTGAAGGTAGAGTCGCGGTCGCTAAAGGTAATCAAATTGCTGCTCAGGGTGTAGCGGTTGCCGAACAGCCAGTTCACCCCGGCTTGCGCCGTGTTGTTGTATCGTTCAATGCCGGTCGCGCGCTGCACTGACAGGCGCTTGCCCGCGCCGCCGGTCAGGCTTACGTTGTCAGTTAGCTGATAAGAGGCGGTAATGTTATGCCCCAGATCCTGCACGTCCTGGAGCTCAAAGCCTGGTTGATTGTTATCTTGCAGGTTGCGGCTGTACTGGTAGCCAAAATTGAGCTTGCGCACTGTCCAGTTAAGCCCCAAGCTGTGGCTGAAGACCTTGACATCAGGTAGATCCGCAATGGTTTGTCCGAGAGGGACGAAGCGGGTGTCTGCGAAGCTGTGATTGCGGCCATAGCTGTAGCTTGCGGTGGGCGCCCATACAGGAGGCGCAGCGCTATTAACCATTTGACCCACGGGCGCTACCAGCGTGAGGTTGAGGGTTGGCGTACGGTTTTTCAGGAATGCGGTGGTGTTAGCCACGTTGTCAGCGCGTCTACCCAACTGCAACTGACCTGTCACCAGGCCCAGGCTGGCATTGAGCCCAAGGGAATCGTTAAGGTAGTCTGCGCTTTGCCCTGAACCGAGAGATTTATAGGCCGACGCTGAATACTCGTGGCGGGCCAGTACCGTTAACGACAAGGGATAGTCTTTGATGATGGGTGCATTTCTCACCAGGTCGTACGCCAACTCTGCGTACCATGTACTGCCTGCAGTGCTTGGACCAGGCGCAATATTAAGTGTGCTGTCCCCACTGGGGGTGTAGGTGCTGCGCGCAAAAGCCAGGTCGGCGCGCAAGCTGCCTTGCTGGTTGGTCGACTGCGCGCGCAGCCCCCAGCCCTGGCTTTCTGTAGCGTCCTGCAGCGTGGCGATACCGGTGCTTGTTTGGGGCTTGACCACACCCTTGAACGATGTGGCTTCCAGCCTGAGTCCGCCCGCACGCTCCAACACCTCCAGCCCCGCAGTAGCCGTTGCAAAGCGATGCGCTGCGTCGTTTATTCCAAGGATATTGTTGCCGCCCACAATCGCAGTTGCGTTTTGCAAGGCGGCAGTTACATCAAATCGGTTATTAAATTTATGACCAAACACCACGCCGCGATGGTTGATGGCGTTGGCCAGCAGGGGGTTGCCACCTGCCTGCACGTTGCCCAACGTTATGCCGCTCACGCCTGCGCTGTGGGTAAAGCTGTTTTCTATCAAATAGTTGGCCACGTCCAATTGGGGTGCAGCGTCACCTTGGCGGGCAAAATCTAGCGCCTCAGGCTGGTAACTGCTGCCCACCATATTGACTTGCGATTTAACCGACCAGTCTGTGCCACCGTGTTCGGTTTGCATGCCCGCTTGCACTGTCAAGTCGGCATAGGTAGGGCGGCTGGGCGGTGTAGCTGTAGCCGAGTGTGCCTGGGCTAATTGCGATTTAATGCCTGCGATCAGACTAGGGCGGTAGACCGGCGTTTTGCTGCCGCCTTGGGATGCGCCTGCAGGCGCCGCTACGCTAATCTCAGCCCGGCCAATTTCAACCCACTGGTTGCCTGCGGTAATCTTGTAAACCCGCATGCTGCTGGTGCCTGCAGGCAAAGGCGCAGAAGCAAACACCCCGTCTAACTGGGTAGATGAGATCCACCGAAAATTGGCGGTAACGTCTTCAGTGCCGACGATCACAGCAAATTGTCCGTCGGCCTCAGAAGCGGCTGATGCGAAGGTCAAAAACACGTTGCCGTCGGCCGCAATAGTTTTGCCCGCAAAGCTGGCCGCAAAACCCGAAGCGGGTGCTCCGGTCACCCCGGCTGCTTGCACGGGTGTGGCTATTTCTGCGGCAATGGTTGGCGTGCTCTGCGCGAAGGCCATAGGTGCACAAAGCGCCCCCGTTCCCAACGCAATACTGGACGTTAAAACGCTTATTTTCAGTCTCATAAGGGCCTCGTTTTGTTAGCAAAAACTGGCGGCGTTACACGCGCTTAACTTGTGAGTCGCATTGAAAAAGGCGTCGGTTCAGCTTTAACGAATGTAACAAGTGTAACGCCTATGATAGTAACGTGATGTTACCATCGCTTTCACTTGGTCAGGCTACGATCTAATTACCGCGCTGGCAGATTGGTGTTTTTTTGCACCAAACCGCAGCCCGGCACGGTTTCATCGTGTAGCTTGAGTGCTTGGGCGCATACTTCGCCGCGCCGTTGCGTTGCCGGTAAAGTCCAAAAACTGGGCGGTTGCCAAGCCAGCGTTGCACTTGCCAATGCCGTTGCATAAGAAGTCCCGCTGACATAGACCCCGCCATTTGCGGGCACCCACAGCTCTGCGCCGGGTGCCGCCATTGCGGTGTAGCTGGCATGACTGGCCTGGCTGTAAAGCTTGCCTGCTGCATCTACGGCTGTAATAGCCCATACCCCTGGGTAAGCTGCTGGGTAGATAGGCGGGGCATGGCGGGACGGGTTGTTGCCCACGGCTGCCAAAATAAGAACATTTTTGGCCACGATGCGGGCGACCACGGCTTTTAAAATTGCATCGCCTTGCCCACCCAGGCTCATGTTGATCAGCGACACCTCCTGCATCAGTAACCAGTCCAGTGCCAAAGCCAAAATCAGGCTGTTGGTACTTGCCTTCCCGTTAAGCTCGCGCATGGCGCTGACCCAGCTCACGCGCACTGGCGGCGCCGAGCCAGCAAAACCATTGCTTTGCTCTGCACCGACCATCAGTTGTAATATCGCATTGCCGTGCGCGGTATCGGCGGCTTTGTCGGCGGGGCCAAGGACGCTGCGCATATTAATGACGCTGCCGTTCAAGCTTGCCACTTGGGCGAGGGCGCTGTCGACCTCGGTTTCTATCACGCCCAAGCGAAAACTCGGCGGTTCGAGTTTTGCTGCTAAAGAGCTGTAGAGGCTGTCCAGCTTTTTTTGGGCGTACAGCCTGGGTGCGACGACAGGCGCTTGGGCTGGTTTTTCAGGCGCCTACAATGCTACGCTGCGTGCGTTCAGATCCACAATCCAGTCGGGCTGCTCGGCGCGCAGTTGCTCCCGCAGTGACCGTGCCTGGCGGTCGCCCGGCAGTGCATACATGGCAACGGTAAAGCCCAGACTCGCTAGGGTGTAGCGCTGGCGAGGTCGTAATTGATAGCGTTGTTGCAATGTGGCCAGGCCGCTTGCCGCCGCTTCGTCACTGGCCCACAGCACCAAAACTTGACCAGGTTCAAACGCTGGTTCCTCAGCGGGTTTATCTGCTGGCGGGGAGTTAAAAATGGGCGATGAAAACGTTGGTCTTGCGCCTGCAGTGGCCGCCAGAGGGGTTGCTGGCGCGGCGACGGCACCCGTCGCGGGCGGAGCAGGCTTAGTGATTGCGGAGCTAGCCGCCCCAGCCCCGGTCGGCGAACTTGCGGCCGTAGCCGGGCTGGGTGTGGTGCCCGTCGTATTCAGGGTGGGTGTTGTTCTGGCCACCGGCTTGGCAGGCGCCGTAGCCGCCGGGGTGTCCGTCATTCGCGGCATAAGCATGGGCGCTACAGGAGCAGACGCGGGCGGCAGCGCCGCAGAGGGCATCGTTGCCGGAAGCGCAGACGGCCTGGTAACTGGCAATTCGGGGAAAACCGGTGCGCTAATTTGCGCTGGGCTTGGCCTAGCCGTTGTGGGCGAATCAGCAAGGACGGAGCTTGTGCACGCGCCAAGCATCACCCCACCCAGCAGAGTAAGCAACGTGCGCACCCGTACGTTTGGTTGGTGGTGCATTAACCTGGATTCATCACTTGGACGCGCTCTCACCCAAAAGGCTAGATGTCTCGAAGAAAAAAAGTCAATGGCCATAAGAACTTGTTGACGAAACCAAGCGGTCAACTGAGGAGTCCAGGCTTAACGCTGCACCGAATCCACCACACCGGCGGCAGCAAGTAGCTGTGCCGCCAGGCTGTCAGCCTTGGCGCTGGGAACAGCCACGATGTACAAGCCCAGCGCACTGGGACCGGCCACAATTTGGGCATTGGCGCTTGCCAGCACAGCGCGTATCGCCAACTCGCTTGCCCGGGGATTGAAAGCTAGCGTTAAAAATACCTGATCTGCAGGCATCGCCACGCCGCTAGTCGTGCCGCTTAAAGGTGCCTGGCTGGCCGGTGCATTCACCAACAACGCGCCAATAACGCCGGCTTGCGCTATCACCACCGCCGCTACGCCCATGGCCAGGGCGGGCGAGCGTGCGCCCAACACGTCACTGAGCCATACGGCAATACGTTCGCCCCATGTCGCCTGACTGCCGGCCTCTGGCCGAAGGCTGGCGTTTGGGGTGGGAAGTATTTGTTTTATGGCTGATTTGCCCGGCGAATTTTGCTGGTTGCCTACTTTTTCGAGTGCAATTCGCTGCATCAGCGTATTCAAACCCGCATTTTCTGACTGCTGTGCAATGCGGGCTTGCGCCTGGACTTGTGCCTGCAACTGGGTAGCGGTGCTGCGCAGCCAGGCCAACTCTGCCGAAATTTCAGGGTGATCCGCCACATTAATCTCCAGCCATTGGTCCATGAAGGCGCGGTCTTCCCCCGTCAGCACGCCCTGGGCGTGCCACGCAAGCAGTTCACGCGCACGATCAAGCTGGCTCACAAAATGCTCCTTTTGGGTGCGTACACAGTGTTAGGTGGCGGCTACCAGCCGAACCACATACAACTTGCCCGTTCATGGTTTGCGCTCTGCCAGTAGTTGGTCGTTGTCGGCGTGCTTAGGGTTCATGGTAAATCAGTCTCTTTATAGTTTTTTATTGTGTTCAATGTCAAGTGATGCCAAGTTGTACAAAGGTCTTGCGGCACTGGTCGGTTCAAATTTGCATCGTCCAGACTAGCCTGCGACAGAGCTGTTTTCCTGCTTAAACCAGCGCGCCAAACATGTTTTGAGCTTGGCTTTGGCGTGAAAGACACGCGTCTTAACCGTGCCGTTGGGACAGCCCTGCACGTGGGCAATGGCCTCCACACTCAGGCCTTCCACCAGTAAAAGGTGCAGGCTTTCGCGCTGTTCGCAGGGGAGTTTGTCCATACAAAACATCAGCCAATGCATGCGCTGCTTTTCGGCCAGCGCGGCTACCACGTCGGCGCTTTCGTCGGCTAATGATTCGGCATAGTCGGCAATATCGTCGTGACTGTAGGCAGTGTTCGGGTTTTTGCGCACAGCGTCCAGCAGCTTGTGCCGCGCAATACCGAGTACCCAGGTTTTGACTTGCGAGCCACCCGCAAAGTTGGCTGCAGCGCGCCACACCTCATACATCGCATCTACCACCACCGCCTGTACCTCGTGGTCGTCGGCATACCCCAAGCGGCGGCGAACAAATGCAAACACGCTACCGCTAAGCGCCCGATAAAGCTGGGTCATGGCCACCTCACTGTCTGCGCCGCGGGTGGCAACTTTGCGCAGTAAATCAAGGTGGTCTTGGTCTGTCATGTCACTTGTGCTTGTTTTATTCAGCATAAACCGTTTACCAAGGTATGCACATCAGGACGTTGTAAGTGAGGCAGCTAGAAATTAAAAAGGTAGCGTTTAAGGATGAATTTTTATGTCCTACCATTCAACTCTGCATATCGTTCCAGCCATTGCTCCAGCTCTCTTTTCTCGTGCCAAAAAGTTTGACTCCCTTCTCGTAAATGGCATCGATCAGGCATGTCATGGTGCGCATGTCTTTTCAGTAAAAATCCTCGGCCCGATTGATGACAGTATCTACCGTGCTGAGCAAGTAGCCGTTTCATGATTTTTCCAGTCCCGCCCAGAAACGCCTGTCAGATCCGCAAACTCTAAATAGTTGCAATTAAATAGGTAAATAAGCTTAAAGTCCAATAAATACGTGTGCAGTAAGCTCCTAAAATAGTAGCGTGCATTGTTACCCCGCAGCCCGCTTCTGCAAAATCTCAAACGCCGGCAGCGTCTTGCCTTCGAGCACTTCC
>JBBAPP010000080.1:0-10013 GCA_040400775.1 Polaromonas sp.
AACATCTACAGTACCGCCGAACACGAACTGCTGCGTGAGCAGGTCAAGCGCTTTATCACCCGCGAGGTTGAGCCCTATGCTGCCGCCTGGGAAGAAACCGGTTCAGTACCGCGCGAGGTGCTGCGCAAAATGGGCCAGGCAGGCTTGTTTGGCCTGATGTACGCATCAGAATACGGTGGTGCTGAAGCCGATGCACTGAGCAACCTGGTGTTTGCCGAAGCCTTGAGCCAGTCGACCTTTGGCGGCTTCATCATTACCGTTTTGGTCCACACCGACATGGCCAGCCCGCACCTGTACCATGCCGGTAGTGCCGCTCAAAAAGCCAAATACTTGCCGGGAGTGATTGCCGGTGAATTAATCACGGCCGTTGCTATCAGTGAAGCAGGCGCGGGCTCTGACGTGGCGGGCATGCGCACCACCGCGCGCAGGGACGGTGACGAGTGGGTTATCAACGGCACCAAGATGTTCATCACCAACGGCGTGCATGCCAACGTGTATTTTGTAGCCGCCAAAACCGGCACAGCGCGGCATGACATGAGCATGTTTATTGTTGAAAAAGGCACACCTGGTTTTACCGTAGGCCGCGCGCTTAAAAAGACCGGCTGGCTGTCGTCAGACACGGCTGAACTGATTTTTGACAATCTGCGCATCCCTGCAGGTAACTTGCTGGGTGAAGAAGGCAAGGGCTTTTATTCGGTCATGAAAAACTTTCAGACCGAACGCATCGCCCTGGGCGCTATGGCGGTCGGCCACTGCACCAGAGCCCTGGAGCTCACGCTCGACTACGTGCGCCAGCGCCAGGCCTTTGGTGCCACGCTGTGGGACAAGCAAACCATACGCCAGCGCATCGCCATGCTGGACGCCAAAACCCGCGCCGCACGGCAGTTCATGTACCACTGCGCCTGGTCAGTCACGCAGGGCAATGACATTGTTCAGGAGGTGTCGATGCTTAAAGCGTTGACGGGCGAGCTGGTCAATGAGGTGCTGCAAACCTGCCAGCAATTCCATGGCGGCATGGGCTTTATTCGCGAGACAGCCATTGAACGACTGTGGCGCGATGCGCGCGTGCTGGGCATAGGTGGCGGTGCGACAGAAGTGATGCTGGAAGAAGTTGCCAAGCGGTATTGAGCGCGACATGATGAAAACCATAAGATTGATGTGTGTGCAGTTGTTGGGACTGGCTTTAATTTTTGCCAGCGCCAACGGCTGGGCGCAATCAGCTGATACAGACGCGTCGCTCAATGAAACGGTACAGGTCATCCCTAAAAAGGGCTTGTTCACACTAGGCCTTGAAACCACCCTGTACAAGCCTGACGGTGATGGCCCTTTTCCTATCGCTGTGATCAACCACGGAAAAGCGCTGGGTGACCCCCGATTTCAAGGCCGTTATCGGCCTGCCATTGCGGCGCGTTATTTTTTAGAGCGCGGCTACGCGGTGATCGTTCCCATGCGCCAAGGGTTCTCAAAATCAGAAGGTAGTTATATCGGTGCTGGTTGTAATATTGAAAGCAACGGCCGCGTGCAAGCTGAGGATGTCAAGGCGGTGCTGGACTACGTGGTGGCGCAAAGCTGGGCTGATAAAACGCGCATGCTTGTTTTGGGTCAGTCGCACGGTGGCTGGACGACTTTGGCGTTTGGCGCGCTTGACTATCCGGGTGTGAAAGCTTTGGTCAACTTCGCCGGCGGTTTGCGCCAAGAAAGTTGTTCTGCGTGGGAGTCAGGTCTTGCAAAAGCTGCGGCTGAATATGCAAAGCAAACCCGCTTGCCTTCGCTGTGGTTTTATGGCGATAACGATAGTTTCTTCAACACGTCAACCTATACGGCTATGTTCGAAAAATACACGGCTGCGGGCGGGCAGGCCAAGCTGATAGCGTTTGGTATCTTCGGTAGCGATTCTCACAGTATGTTTGGTTCTCGCGCTGGTATGCCGATTTGGCAGCCGGAAGTCACCAAGTTGCTGGCTACAGCTGGGTTGCCGAGTGAGCCTCAGCTGGCATACGCCAAATACGCGACTGCCGCAAATCTTCAAGCGCCCGCTAAAACAGATTTCGCAGCACTAGAAGACGCCACCAAACTACCGCATGTTAAAGACACAGGTCGGGCGGGCTATGCCGTGTATTTGACTAAATCTGTGCCTCGCGCCTTCGCCATTGCCCCCAGCGGCGCATGGGCCTGGGCAAATGGTGGCGAAGACCCACTGCGCCGCGCTATGGACAGCTGCAATCGCAATGGCAAAGCTTTGTGCAAGCTCTATTCTGTTGATGATTATGTTGTTTGGAAAGCCGAATGAACACTGCAAACTTGTTGGTTGAATACGAAAATCATGTGGTGCGGGTGACGCTCAATCGCTCCGAAGTCCGCAACGCCTTTAACGACAAACTGATAGACGAAATCACCCAGACCTTTAAAGATTTGGGCCAGCAAGATGACGTGCGCTGTATCGTCCTGGCAGCCAGTGGCCCCGCCTTTTGCGCCGGCGCAGACCTGAACTGGATGCGCAGCATGGCTGACTACACGCGCGAACAAAACCTGGCCGATGCAAGTCGCCTGGCAGCGATGATGCAAACCATTTACGAATGTCCCAAGCCGACGATTGCGCGCATACAGGGCGACGTGTATGCGGGCGGCACAGGCCTGGTGGCTGCATGCGATATCGCTGTATCGGTGGACACCGCAAACTACTGCCTGAGCGAGGTCAAGCTGGGTTTGTTGCCTTCTACGATCAGCCCGTACGTGGTTCGTGCGATGGGCTCGCGCGCGGCGCACCGCTACTTTTTAACGGCAGAGCGCTTCAGTGCGGCCGAGGCCTTACGCATCGGTTTTGTCCATGCGGTGGTTGCAGCCGATGCGCTGGATGTCAAAGTCGCTGAATTGATGATGGCACTGGTCAACGCCGCGCCTGAAGCCGTCAAGGCCTGCAAAAAGCTGGTGCAACAGGTAGCGGGGAAAGACATCACTCCAGAGCTGGTACAGATGACTGTCGCTAGCATTGCCGATGTGCGCGTTAGTGCGGAGGGGCGCGAAGGCCTGCAATCGTTTTTGCAAAAACGCAAACCCAACTGGTTGCCAAAGCTGGATGCCTGATGCCCAGCCTTGACACCGCTCAACTTGTTGCGCTGGCTGGCGCGCTTGGCTGGGCCAGCGGCATTCGGCTTTACCTGGTGGTTTTGCTGACCGGCCTGGCGGGCTTTATGGGCTGGGTCAGTTTGCCGCAGGGCTTGCATGTGCTGGCCAACCCGGTGGTGCTGGGGGCGAGCGGCTTCATGGTCTTCATTGAGTTTTTTGCCGACAAAATTCCGGGGCTTGACTCCTTGTGGGACATGGTGCACAGCGTCATCCGCATCCCTGCTGGTGCGGCATTGGCTGCCAGTGTTTTTAGTGCTGACAGTGGCGTCATGGCTTTGGTGGCGGCGCTGCTGGGCGGCACGCTGGCAGCCACCAGCTTTACCGCCAAGGCCACAATGCGTGCGGCCATCAACACATCACCAGAACCGTTTACCAACGTCAGCGCGTCGCTGCTTGAAGACGGCCTGGTGCCACTCGGGTTGTGGGCTGCTGTGGCGCATCCGTTTATTTTTGTGGCGCTGCTGGCTGTGGTGCTGGTCATCAGTATCTGGCTGATACGTGTTTGCTGGCGTTTCTTGCGGCTGCTGTTTAGCCGTGTCACGCGTATTTTTAGTGGCAAACCCGACCCCGGCATGTCGCCCGCTTTTACCTTGAAGTCAGCTTTTTCAAAGAACAAACATGTTTAAAAAAATACGCATTGCGAACCGTGGGGACCAGCGGCAAAGCCGCGCAGCAGCGAAGCTACATTGCTTGGAGCGCGAAGCGTGCGCAGGTTATTTCACCGCGAAAGTTAACCATGTTTAAAAAGATCCTGATTGCCAATCGCGGTGAAATTGCTTGCCGGGTTGCCGCAACGGCCCAGCGCATGGCGATTAAAACTGTGGCGGTGTATTCAGACGCAGATGCGGATGCCAAGCATGTGAGCTGCTGTGATGAATCCGTATACATCGGCGTGAACGGCTCAAGTGCCCCCAAAGACAGCTACCTGCGCTGGGAAAAGATCATTCAGGCGGCCAAGGCCACAGGCGCTGAAGCGATTCACCCCGGCTACGGTTTTTTGAGTGAAAACGAAGCCTTTGCGCAGGCCTGTAGCGACAACGGCATGGTCTTTATTGGCCCGCCGCCCGCCGCTATTAAGGCCATGGGTTTGAAAGCCGAGTCCAAACAATTGATGGAAAAAGCGGGTGTGCCGCTGGTACCCGGCTACCACGGCGCTGACCAGTCGCCTGAACTTTTAAAACGCGAAGCAGACCGCATTGGCTACCCGGTGTTGATCAAAGCCAGCGCAGGCGGTGGCGGTAAAGGCATGCGGGCGGTTGAAAAGTCTGAAGATTTTGACGCGGCATTGGCATCGTGCAAGCGTGAAGCTACGAACAGCTTTGGCAATGACAACGTGCTGGTTGAAAAGTACGCGCAGCGGCCAAGGCATATTGAGATTCAGGTGTTTGGTGACATGCATGGCAACTATGTGTATTTGTTTGAGCGCGATTGCTCGGTACAGCGCCGCCACCAGAAAGTGCTTGAAGAAGCACCCGCACCCGGCCTGAGCGATGCCATGCGCCAGCAAATGGGTGCGGCGGCAGTAGCTGCCGCGCGGGCCGTGAACTATGTGGGCGCAGGCACGGTTGAGTTTATCGTGGAGGGGCTTGACGGAGGAGGCAATGGTGAAGGGCCTTCCGCCGACAGGCCGCCCCCAGGCGGAACAGCCTTCTCGGGGGGCAGCGTATTACGCGAAGCGAAAAGCGCCGGGGTCAATTTCTACTTTATGGAGATGAACACGCGTCTTCAAGTTGAGCACCCAGTGACCGAGGCGATTACCGGTCTTGACCTGGTGGAGTGGCAATTGCGCGTTGCCAGTGGCGAAAAGCTGCCACTGGCGCAAGACCAGTTGCGTATCAACGGCCATGCGATAGAAGCGCGCATTTGCGCCGAGAGCCCCGACAATAATTTCTTGCCGGCAACGGGCACGTTGCACGTTTACCAAAAGCCTGACGCGACCAGCTTTGAGCGCGGTGCGGTCAGGATTGACGACGGGGTTCGCATGGGCGACACCATTTCACCGTTTTATGACTCGATGCTGGCCAAGCTGATTGTGCATGGCAGCACGCGCGCGGAGGCGCTTGCCCGACTTGACCAGGCGCTGGCACAAACCCGCATTGTGGGGCTCAACACCAACGTGCAGTTTTTGCGTTATGTGGTGCGCAGCCCGTCATTTGCACAGGCCCAGCTGGACACTGCGCTTATTCCACGTGAAAGTGCGGTGCTGTTTAACCAAGAACCGGTTGGTCTGGCCATGGCCGCTGCCAGTTCGGTGGCGCAAATGTTGCTGAATGAAAAAGCGCAAGAAGGTGTGGACCCTTTCAGTCGCCGTGATGGCTGGCGGTCGCATGGGCTTAACCTGCGGCGCTTCGCGTTTGAATTTCAGGGCGAGCCTGTCAAGGCTGAGCTGACCTATCTGCACGATGGTGCACTGCTGTTAAAGGTGGGCGACGTGACCTCGGGTGGTGCATCAGGCACGCTGGTTTTTGCTGCCACGCCGCAAGGCCTTGATGTTCAGTTTGCGGGGCAGCGCATGACGGCATCGGTTTACCGTCAGGGCGAAATCGACCATGTTTTTACGACCTGTGGCGCAACGCAAATCACGGCCATTGATTTGATGGCGCATGCAGGCGACGGACCAGCCGAAGGCGGGCGCTTGACCGCGCCCATGCCGGGCAAGGTGGTGTCTTTTGCTGTCGCGCCGGGTGACAAGGTCAGCAAGGGCCAAGCCCTCGCCGTGATGGAGGCCATGAAGATGGAGCACACCATTTCCGCACCGGCAGATGGTGTGGTGCAAGAGCTGCTGTATGCGCCAGGCGACCAGGTGGCCGAGGGCGCCGAGCTGCTCAAGCTGGGGGCTTGATTCATGCGCGTGACGTTC
The DNA here is from genome assembly GCA_040400775.1 of Polaromonas sp. Classification (GTDB taxonomy): domain Bacteria; phylum Pseudomonadota; class Gammaproteobacteria; order Burkholderiales; family Burkholderiaceae_C; genus Polaromonas. Next base: position 5,987 of record JBBAPP010000080.1, read on the forward strand.
TGTTGTACAGACACCAAAGCCCAGCCCTGGCTGGAGGGCTTGCAAGCGGCTTTGCCGGGCGCTGCCGTTGAGTTGTGGTCTGTGGGCGCGGCCGCATCAGACTACGCGGTGGTCTGGGCACCACCGCAGGATTTTTTTGACCAGCAGACGGCGCTGAAGGGCATCTTTAATATTGGTGCGGGTGTGGATGCGCTCATGAAGTTGCAACTACCCGCCGGTGTGCCCGTCGTTCGGCTTGATGATGCCGGCATGTCGGTTCAAATGGCGGAATATGTTTGCCATGCGGTGATTCGGCACTATCGCGAGTTCGACGCTTATGCGGCCGATGTAGCTGCGGGCAAATGGTCTTACCGCAAACCGCGCCAACGTGCGGATTTCCCGGTGGGTGTGATGGGTCTAGGCGTGCTCGGTGAGCGCGTGGCGCTGTCCTTGAAGCCGTTTGATTTTCCCGTGCTGGGCTGGAGTCGTACTGCAAAAAATATTGATGGTGTGCAATGCTTTTCAGGCGATGACGGCTTGCATGATTTTCTGGCGGCCACACGCATCTTGGTCTGCTTGCTGCCGCTGACACCAGAAACTGAAAACATACTGTGCAAGAGCAAGCTGATAAGGTTGTTGCCAGGCGCTTATGTGATCAATGTGGCCCGCGGCGGCCATCTGGTGGACGCCGATTTGATGGCGCTGATAGACAGCGGGCATGTCGCGGGTGCCACGCTGGATGTCTTCAGGCAAGAACCTTTGCCAGCTGAACATCCATTCTGGCAGCAGCCTAAAATTACTGTCACCCCGCATACCTCGGCGCGTACACTACGCGTCGAAAGTATTGCTCAGATCGCCAGGAAAATTCAGGCTTTACACGGCGGTGCGGCTATCTCCAGCATTGCCGGCGTGGTGGATATGAACAAAGGATACTAAGAATGATACCCCCACTGTCGTTCGCTTCGCCTAATTTCCTGCTCCCCGAGGGGGCCGCTGCGCCTGCGGACTGGCAGAGCCAGATCGGCTGCCCCTGCTTGATGTAAGAGATCACCATCACCGTGTATTGCCTGTCCTATTACGTTAAAGCACCTTTATGAACCTGCCTTCCAAAGTCAAACTCGTCGACGTGGGCCCGCGTGACGGCTTGCAAAATGAAAAAGCATCTGTCCCTGCTGCTGTAAAAATTGAGCTCGTGCATCGTCTGCAAGACGCAGGCCTGACGGAAATTGAAGTCACCAGTTTTGTGTCGCCCAAATGGGTGCCGCAAATGGCCGATGCGGCTGAAGTCATGGCGGGAATGCAGCGCAAACCGGGGGTGCGGTACTCGGTGCTGACGCCCAACATGAAGGGCTTTGAGTCGGCTGTTACAACGAAGCCCGATGAAATTGTGGTGTTTGCTGCCGCCAGCGAAGCCTTCAGCCAGCGCAACATCAATTGCTCAATATCTGAAAGCATTGAGCGTTTTGCACCAGTTGTTGCTGCTGCAAAGGCGGCAGGCATCTACACCCGGGGGGCTATTTCATGCGCAGTCGGTTGCCCGTATGAAGGCGATGTTGCGCCTAGCCAAGTTGAGCTGGTTGCGCGATTGATGAAAAGTATTGGCGTGGAGCATATGGGTGTAGCCGACACGATCGGTGTCGGTACGCCGCTGATGGTCCAGCGCGCCATGGAAGCCGCACTCAAACACTATGCGCTAGACGACATTTCTGGGCATTTTCACGACACCTACGGCCAGGCCCTTGGCAACACGTTGATCAGCCTGCAAATGGGGGTCTGGCAATTTGATACCTCGATTGCCGGCTTGGGTGGCTGCCCCTATGCCAAAGGCGCTACTGGAAATGTTGCAACTGAAGATGTGCTGTACCTGCTGCACGGTATGGGCATTGAGACGGGTATTGACATGGACAAGCTGGTCGATGCGGCGCAGTTCATCAGCGACTTTTTAGGCCGTAAGCCGAATTCGCGTGCAGCAACAGCTTTACTGAACAAGAGGATGCATTAAGTGCGCAGCGACGGCTCGACCCTAGCTAGCACAGTCCCCGCGGGGGGCAGAGCCTTGGTTGAAATCAACCAAGGTGAGCGTCTTATGGTGTGTGGTTCGGAACCCATCGCCCTGCCAGAGGGCGTTCAAAAAGTTGCCGCGTTGCTGCAAGTCAAAGGCCATCCGCATGCCCCGGTCATGCTCAACGATGCCGCCCGCACCGCGCAACAGGCTGCCGACGCATTGGGTGTTGCTGTGGGCCAGATTGCCAAGAGCATTGTATTTCGCCGTCGGTCAGATGATGCGGCTGTGCTGGTGGTGACATCCGGTGACCAGCGGGTCGATGAAAAAAAGCTTGAAGCCTTGGTTTGCCCAGATGGCAAGCGCTTAGGCCGTGCTGACGCGGGGTTCGTTAAAACCAAAACTGGCTTTTCTATCGGCGGTGTATCGCCGCTTGCGCATGCCACGCCTGTGGTGCTGCTGTTGGACCAGTCACTGTTTCGGTTCGATACGATTTGGGCTGCAGCAGGGCATCCGAATGCGGTGTTTCGGTTAAGCCCTTCTGAGCTGGAATGGATGACGGGCGCGCCGGTGGGAGATCTGGCTGTTAACCCGGTAGAGGAGCAATTTACAAGGCAAAACGCTATTACTTTAGTAGCTTCTCGCGCCCGATTAATAGCTGTTACGGGCGAATTGACTTCACCCTGCATCTCGGTTTGCCGAATTAATGCAGCCACCGGCCTGTGCGAAGGCTGCTTTAGAACACGCGATGAGATTGCGGCCTGGGGCAACGCAGGCGACGACGGCAAGCGCGCAACCTGGGACCGCATAGAGCAGCGCATGGCTGCAATGCAATCTGTATGAAGCACATCACCTTTCATTTCGACTTTATCTCGCCCTACGCGTATCTGGCATTTGAGCAGCTGCCTGAAATATTGCAAGGCATCAGCTACAGCGCTAGCTACCGCCCCGTGCTGTTTGCCGGCATCCTCAAGCACCATGGGCAGTTGGGACCTGCCGAGATTGCGCCCAAACGCGACTGGACTTACCGTCAGGTGCTATGGCAGGCAGACAAAATGCATATACCTATGCAGATGCCGACAAGCCACCCGTTCAACCCGTTGCCCTTGCTCCGGCTGGCTATTGCTTGCAACACGGCTGCAACGGGTGAAGTGAACCGGTATGTGAGCGAGACCATCTTTCGCCATGTCTGGCAGCCTGGCCTGGACGCCGGCAATATGCAGCGCATCGATGCATTGGCCGCACAGTTGTCACCCGCACACGATGTGCACAGTGATACTGTTAAAAGCAGCTTGAAAAAAAATACCGAAGACGCGATTGCGCAGGGCGTTTTTGGTGTGCCCGCATTTGCTGTGGATGACAAAATATTTTGGGGCTTGGATGCACTGCCCATGCTGCGCGATTACCTGTTGGGTGCGCCCTGGTTTGAAGGCAATGGCTGGGACAAGGCGGCTCAGGTTGCTGCGGGCATCGTGCGGGGTAAACCGTGAGAGGATTCGCGTTTTTCCTTATTCAATTCGCATCTTGAAAATTTTTCATCGGGTTATCCCTTGGGTTGTCAGTCCGGTATAAGTTTGGCGCAAGTTTCTGTTATTTTCACGTCAGAGTGGGGTCAGACGTTTCCAAAATAATTAACGACCTTCCAAATCGGAAGCTCATTTATTTTGGAGACAACAACATGGCAACTGCAGCAGTCGACAACCGACCGATGACCGGCGAGCAGAAGAAAGTGATTTTCGCTTCTTCGCTCGGAACGGTATTTGAGTGGTATGACTTTTATCTGTACGGTTCACTCGCGGCAATTATTGCCAAGCAGTTTTTCTCGGGACTGGATCCATCAGCCGCTTACATTTTTGCGCTGCTGGCCTTTGCCGCAGGCTTTTTGGTTCGCCCGTTTGGCGCCCTGTTCTTTGGCCGCCTGGGCGACATGATTGGCCGCAAATACACTTTCCTGATCACGATCGTGCTCATGGGTGCGGCCACATTTGTGGTGGGTTTGCTGCCGAATTACGCCACCATTGGTATTGCCGCCCCGATCATTTTGGT
>JBBAPP010000081.1:0-1069 GCA_040400775.1 Polaromonas sp.
CCCATCAAGCCGTCGCCTGCCGATACTTCTCCCAAGCAGCAGCCGTAGGCGTGGTCCCCGCCCCGGGCAGTTGCGGCAGCTTGAAGTACCCGTCCACCACATCGGCAGGCTCGGTAAAGCAGTCTTTGATCCACGGAATGTATTCCAGCACTTCGCAAGCCGGGTGGGCATATGACAGGTGCACATGCACCTGGCTCATGTCGCCGGCGTGTGGGGCGACGGGCAGGCGAAACGAGTGGGCGGTGTCGCACACGCGCAGCACCTCGGTGATGCCTGCCATGCGCGTGACATCCGGTTGTACCCAGGCGATGGCCTGCTGGGCAAAAAATTCGGCAAACGCATCGGTGGTGTAGAGCTGCTCGCCCAGTGCCACGGGGATGGACGTTGCGCGCGCTAATCTGGCGTGGCCTTTGACGTCGTCATACCATAGCGGCTCTTCAAACCAGTAGACATCCTGGGCTTCTGCCGCGCGGCAAAAACGCTGGCAGGTTGCCAAATTCCATTTGCCGTTACCGTCAATGGCCAGCGTCACGTCTGGGCCAATCGCCTGACGTACCGCCGCCAGACGGCGCAGATCGCGCTCGACATTTGAGCCAACTTTTATTTTGATGCCGCTAAAACCGTCAGCCACGGCGCGTTGTGCGCCCGCTACCAACTGATCATCAGGAATACTGAGCCAGCCGATGTCGGTGTTGTAAGCCCGAACCTTGTCACGCACCTTGCCGCCCAGCAATTTCCACAAGGGTTGGGCGGCGGCCTTGGCTTTGATGTCCCACAGTGCCACGTCAATGGCGGCATGCGCCAGCGTCGTGATGCCCGCACGCCCGACCCACTGCAAGGCTGGGTTGCGCGCCAGCTTGTGCCACAGGCGCTGGATATCGCTGGCATCCTCGCCCAGCAGCAGGGGCGCATGGCAGGTTTCAATACAGCGGGTGATCAATTGGTCACTGGGCAAGTGCGCGTGGGTGCCGGTAAAGCCGTAGCCAATAAGACCGCTTTCAGTTTGAATTTGCGCGCCGACCACGCCCCAGTTTGAAACAGTATGGGTGCTGTCGGCAATTTGCCCGCC
>JBBAPP010000081.1:1169-9985 GCA_040400775.1 Polaromonas sp.
CCGTCAATCAGCACACGAATGGCTTTTTCAGCGCGGTCTGGGTTGTGCGCAATCACTGCGTCCAGCACCTCGCGGTGCAGTGGCAATGAGCTGCGCGGCCCGTTTTTACGGCGGGTTGAAATTTCAAAGCTGGTGCGCAACAACGCACCCAGTGCCTTGCTCATTTGCACCAGCATGCGGTTGCCGCAGGCGCGCAGCAAGCCCTGGTGAAAACGCAGGTCAAACGTCACGTAGTCGCCACCGCCTTCTACGGCACGCTTCATGCCTGCGTAGGCGTCTTCAATCTCGGCAATCTCTTGTACCGTGGCACGCTCAGCGGTCAAGCGCATGGCAGCAGGCTCGACCACACGGCGCAAGTCTTGCAAATCGCGCAAAAATTCAGGTGTCAGCCCGGCTTTTGATTGCCAGATGATGACGTCGGGGTCAAACCAGTTCCAGTGATCCTCCGACAGCACGCGGGTACCGACCTTGGGGCCAGTAGTGATCAAGCCTTTGGCGATCAACGACTTGACGGCCTCACGCACCACCGTACGGCTGACGCCTAGCGCCTCGCACAGCATGGGTTCGGGCGGTAGCGAACTACCCGCAAGGTAACGGCCGGCGATGATCGCTTCCCCGAGGTGGTCAACCGTGTTGCCGTGGACGTTCTTGATCATGGCTAGGCGTTCATCGGGCGGTCATCAGGGTTGATTAGCCACGCACAAAAAGTGTCACCAACGGATCCGGGCCTAGCTGGCGGCTCCAGTGACCATGGATGGCCGGATCGAAAGTCGCCGCCTCAGGCAGCGTGTCGGCTGAATAAAAATGCTCACCCGGCCTGAAGACACGGGAAACACCGCCCTGCAAACCAATCTCCATCTGGCCACCCAGGATGAAAACCCACTGCGGATGGGGCGAACAATGAAACGGGCTGCGAAAGCCAGGCGGGCTATGGCGCAGTTGGTAGCCTCCAGAAGGCATCAAGGCCGACAGCATGGACTGCGCTGATCCCTCGGGCAAACCAAGGGATTCGTCCCTGAATTTGGCCCGACCGTCGGTGTCTGTGAAAAGAATCACTTTGTTGAAAATAGTCACGTTATGCTCCGGTCGGTGTCAATTAATTGTCAGGTCGTTGCTGTGTTGAGGCATGGATAGGGGCACGGATAGGGTCAAGGTCGGAAAAGCGATGAAGCGTAAAAGCGAAGAAGCGGTCAAGCCATTTCACTGCCCGTCGGGGCTTCTGACGGTGCCGCACCAAAGTCCAGTTGTACCTTCATGGCCCTGCCCTTGTCACCCGCTAGCGCGAAAGCCTCAGTGGCTTTGTCGAAGGACAAAATATCCGAGATCACGGGCCGGCCGTCGATCAGCCGCTGGTTCAGAAAGCCCAGCGCTACGGCAAACTCTGCATGAAAGCGGAAGGTTCCGCGCAAGTCGATTTCCTTGGCTACCAGCGTGTTCATGGGGATGGACATGTGGCCACCCAGACCAATCGCCACGATCACGCCGCGTGGCACCATAACATCGAGCCCAGCAAGAAGAGCGCGCTCGTTGCCCGAGGCTTCGAACATCACGTCAAAGTAACCCTTGCCAGCGGCATAGGGCACCAACCCATCGGGTTGTTGGACCAGATTAATGGCTTTGTCTGCGCCCATTTTGACAGCGCAAGCCAGGGGCAGCTCAGCAATGTCAACGGCAACAATTTCGGCTGCGCCTGCACGGCGCAGGCCAGCAATCAGCAAAGCACCTATGGGCCCGCAACCCGTGACCAGCACACGTTTGCCGAAGACCGACCCGGCACGGGTGATCGCGTGCAGCCCAACCGAGAGTGGCTCGGCCAGCGCAGCTTGTGTCAGGGGCAAGTCATCGGCCACCTGGTGCGCCTGTGACGCGTCAATGACCAGCAGCTCGCGGAACGCGCCCTGCACATGCGGAAACCGCATCGCGCTGCCGTAAAAACGCATGTCCAGGCAATGGTTGTGTTGCCCAAGCTGGCAGTAGGTGCATAGCCCGCAGGGGCGCGACGGCGACACGGCAATGCGCTGGCCGCGCCAGTATCCGGAGACGCCACTACCGACCTCGTTGACAATGCCCGACACCTCATGGCCCAGCACCATGGGTTCCTTGATACGCACGTTGCCAAAGCCGCCGTGCTGAAAGTAGTGCAGGTCAGAGCCGCAGATGCCGCCAAAAGCCACGCGTACGCGTAACTGCTGGGGCCCAAGCGGCTCCACCGCCTGCGAATCAAAGCGCAGGTCCAAAGGAGCATGGCAAACAATCGCACGCATACTTATTCCCGTCAAAGTGTGGCGGTCACGCCGCCGTCTACATACAGCACATGGCCATTGACAAAATTCGATGCGTCACTGGCCAGAAAAACCACGGCGCCGCCCAGATCGGCCAGCTCACCCCAGCGCCGGCTTGGCGTACGGCCCGTCAGCCAGCTGCTGAAGGCCGCATCGTTGACCAGCTTTTCGGTCAGCTCGGTCTTGAAGTAGCCGGGGCCAAGGCCGTTGACCTGCAGGCCATGCGGACCCCAATCGATCGCCATGCCCTTGGTCAGCATCTTGACCGCCCCTTTGCTGGCCATGTAGGGGGCAATCTGGGGTCGACCCAACTCGCTTTGCACCGAGCAAATATTGATGATCTTGCCGCGCTTGCGAACGATCATGCCGCGCGCTACCGCCTGGCCGACCAGAAACACACTGTCAACATTGGTACGCATGATGCGATGCCAGTCCTCAACAGCAAAATCCTGCAACGCTCCGCGCACCATCATGCCGGCGTTGTTGACGAGTATCTCCAGGGGGCCAATAGACGATTCGATGTCTTCAATGGCTGCTTGCACTGAGGCTGGCTGCGTCACGTCGAAGCTACGCGTATGCACTGACAGGCCTTCAGCGCGCAGAACCTTGCCTGCCTGCTCAAGCTTTTCAATATCGCGCCCATTCAGCACGACGCTTGCGCCGGCCTCTGCCAAGGCGCGCGCCAGCGCAAAACCGATACCTGCAGACGAGCCCGTGACCAGCGCCAGACGCCCGTCCAGTCGGAAGGAATGCGCGCTCATAGCGACTTCCCCAGCCGGCTGCCAGTGACGCTGTCAAACAAATGTGCCTTGTTTGAAGCCACCTCAAGATGGACCACATCGTCTGGACGTGCCGGGGTACGGCCATGCATCACTACGACCAGGCGCGCATCGCCAAGTTCCAGCAACAGCTCGGTCTCGGCACCGGTGGGTTCCACCACAATCACCTTGGCTGGAATACCGGTACCGGTGCTCGAAACTCTGATGTCGGTAGGCCGCACGCCATAGGCCACGCTGTGGCCATCCTCAGCTGGTGTCCATGCATCCACCGGCCAGCGGTGACCATGCGCCTCGACCCAGGCGCGGCCCTCAGCCACGCGCAATCTGCCTTCTAGTACATTCATGGCCGGCGAGCCGATGAATTGCGCGACAAACAGGTTGCCGGGATAGTCGAACAACTCCAGCGGCGTACCGATCTGCTCAATGATGCCATCGCGCATGACAACAATCCGGTCCGCCATGGTCATGGCTTCGATCTGGTCGTGGGTCACGTAGACCGTGGTTGTTTTCAGGCGCTGGTGCAGTGCCTTGATCTCGGCACGCATGGCGACGCGCAATTTGGCGTCCAGATTGGACAGCGGTTCGTCAAACAAAAACACTTTAGGGTCGCGCACAATCGCTCGGCCCATCGCCACGCGCTGGCGCTGACCACCGGAGAGCTCACGCGGGTAGCGGTCTAGCAGTGGTTCGAGGTTGAGTATGCTGGCTGCATCGCCCACACGCTGGTTGGTGATCGCTGCACTGGCTCTGCGCAGCTTCAGACTGAAAGCCATGTTGTCACGTACCGTCATGTGTGGGTACAAGGCATAGCTTTGAAACACCATGGCGATATCGCGGTCCTTGGAGTCGAGGTCATTGATGACCTGGCCGTCAATCGATATCTCGCCGCCGCTGATGTCTTCCAGCCCTGCGAGCATGCGCAGCAAGGTGGACTTGCCGCAACCCGATGGACCCACCAGCACGACGAATTCTCCGTCAGTGATCTCAAAGCTGATGCCATGAATGATCTTGACCTTGCCAAAGTTTTTTTCGATATTGTTAAACGCTACGGATGCCATATTTATTTTCTCGTTAGTTTTTCGCCGCAGACGGCGCCGGGCCGCCCCAAGCCGGCTGAGCCCCCTTGGGGGGCAGTGCGGTACATGAAGTCACAAGCGTGGGGGCCATAGTTCTAGCTTTTGACTGCCCCGGCGGTCAAGCCAGACACCATATAACGCTTGAACACGTAGTAAATGGCTGCGGGTGGCAAGGCATAAATGAACCCTGTAGCCATCAACAACTCCCAAGGCGAATCGTCAGCCGCAAGAAAATTTCCGAGTGCTACTGCCAGCGGCAGGTCGGTTTCTTTGGACAGCAGCAAAAAACCGTACAGGTACTCGTTCCAGGCTAGCAGCAAGGCGTAGGTTCCAACCGCCACCAGTGAGGGCACCATCAGCGGTACGTAGACCAGCCAGAACAGCTGGAGCGGACTCGCGCCGTCGATGCGAGCCGCCTCGTCAAGCTCCCAAGGCAGCTTGTCTGACGCTTGCTTGAGTACCCATATGCAATAAGGCGAAGCGATCGTCACCATGGCCAGTATCAGGGACCAGCGGTTGTTGAGCAGACCGTAGTTGGCCATCGTTTTGTACATCGGGACAGCCAAGAATGCGGCTGGGATGAAGTAGGTGACCAAGGCCATGTTCATCACAGTACGGCCGCCGCGAACCTTCAGGCGGCTGATCGCAAAAGCCGCGGTGGTAGCCACAAACAAAGTGATCAGTCCGGTAGCGATAGCAATCATCAGCGAGTTACCCAGCTGCTGCCAGAAATGGTTCAGATAAAAGTGCTTTTGCCCGAACACGAACTCAAAGTTCTGCAGCGTTGGATTTTTGGGCCACAGCTGGCCTGTTGTGGCCTTGTCACGCTGCGAAATAGCGAAAAGAAACAGGTGGTAAACCGGAATCATGGTCCATATGAGCACCGGAATACCCACCAGTAGCAATTGCGCCTCGATACTGACCTTGCGCAGCGACCAGCCTTTTTTCATTTGGACAACCTCTTCATCATGACATACACCAGCGGCAGCATAAAAGGCAGCGCCACAACAATACTGGCCATTGCAAGCTCTATCTGGTCCAGCCGCAGGTACCGAATACCAAGTGTCGCCAATACATGGGTCAGATCAGCCGGCCCGCCGCCTGTCAAGAGATAAACGCTGTTGAAATCGCCTAGCGTGAAAATCATCGACAACAAAGTTGAGGTCAGATACAGACCCTTCATAGAAGGCCAGGTGATGAAGCGGAACTTTTGCCAACGCGTTGCACCATCGACACTGGCTGCTTCGTATTGGTCGGATGGAATGGACATGCGTCCGGCCAGCAAGATCAGGGTCCAAAATGGCAGTGACTTCCAGATGTGCATCACCATGGAAAGCGACAATGCCAATGACGGATCATTGAGCCAGTTAGGACCATCTTTGAGGGTCAGCTTGAAAATCAACGTATTGATCACACCCCACTCTGGGTTGAGCATGAAGCGCGTTGACAAGATAGTCGGTATCGATGGTACGGCCCAGGGCAGGATAAACAGCATCGCAACTATCTTGATCCACCAGCGGGTCTGCATGAAAAAGCCAGACAAGCCAAGGGCCATCAGCAGTTTCAAATTGACCGCTACGACAACAAAGATGACGGTGTTGATCGCGGTTCGAAAAAATATCGGGTCAGCGAAAAGTTTGACGTAGCTCTGTGGATCGCGCGCCAGCCATAAACCGTAACCGACCGGATACAAAACAAGAAACAGGAACACCAAGATGTAAGGCAACACCATCAGCTGCCCCCAGTGGTTCCAGGTATTGGAGGAGCGTCGTGGCGTCGAGGCGGCTAATAAAACGGCTTCGGCCATGTATTCTTACTCCAGCAGAACTTCGGGTAATTCAGTTAACGTAAGTCAAGTCAAGCTTGGCACCGCAGCTTCGTACGGTGCCAAGCTACACAGCGATTCGCTGTTACTGCGAAGCGACGGTCTTGATGCGCGCAATCATCTCGTCGACAGCTTTGTCAACGGGTATCTTTTCGCTCAGCACGCGGTTCATGGCCTTGGCCCAGACGTTCTCGTTGTTGAGCACCGTGAACTTGTAGTTTTTGGTGAACTCGAACGGTGTCGTGCCATTCATGTATTGCGTGTACACCGACAGACGGTGCGGATCAGTCTTCCAAAATGGGCTTTGCTGGGCTTTTTTGGTTACCGGGAACCAGCGTCCGAGCGCACCTTCAACATACGGCGTCAGGTTGGCCTCGTCAAGCATGAAAGCTACGAACTTTTTTGCATCGGCCTTGTTCTTGGCATCCTTGAAGATAACGCCCGTCTTCACGGCGCTGCGGTACGTCATCTTGGTGCCGTCAGGTTTGTTCGGAAAGCCAGCCGTCGCAATCAGCTCGGTGTAGTTCTTCTTGGCTGCTGCACGCTGGTCTGCTGTCAGGGTTGCGTTGTTGACGTCGTCAAGCCATTTGGCGGCAATCGAGATGGTGGCGTTGTGCGTCATCACGATGGTCTTATTGTGGAAGGCGACGTTGTTGTCTGGGTCTTTCCAGGCTGTGGATGAAGGCGGCGTACAGCCTTTAGTGTAAACCGAGGTGTAATCGGTAAGTGCCTTGATAAGACCGCTGCGAACCGACGGATCATCTACTAAAAGCTTGCCGGAGTCACTGACCAACTTGACGTTGTGCGCGTCCATAAAGGTCAGGAAGGAGAAAAACGAGTCGCTGGAATCGACACCCATCGGAAAGCCGGTACCAAAACTACGGGTGCCAGTTTTCTTGCGATAGCCGTCCTGCACTTTGGTGCACCAGAAATCCCAGTAGCCATTCCAGTCCTTGGGGATGTCACTTTCCTTAAAACCAGCATCTGCCAGCATATCTTTCCAATACTGCACATGCATGGTCTGCTGCTTGATAGGGTAAGCGTAGTAGGCCCGGCTTTGCGTGGTGTTGTTGTACAAGAATGTCGTTGACAAGGCCGCAGGCTCGAAGTTACTCTGCAACGGACTGATGATGCTCGATACATCTTCCAGCTTGTTCTCATAGGCCCATTTGGCTGTGACCTGGAAGTCATAAACATCGCCATAGGCCACGTCAGGGGGGTTGTTGGCATCCATGGCTGCAACCGACTTGGGAATGATCTCTTGCGGCGCATACAGCGACAGGTCGATCTTGATGTTCTTATTTTTTTCCTCGAACTTTTTGATGGCCGCATACAAGGCATCGTCTTCGCCCTTGTAAAAACCCTTTTGCCACCAGACAGTGAGTTTTTGCTGGGCTACGGCCTGACCTGACACCAGCAGGCCTGCCGCAACCATCGTTGCTGTAAAAATTTCCTTAAGTTTCATTTGTCTTATCTCCTGAAAAAGTTGATGCATAAAAATGCCCGGGCCAGTGGTCCTCAATTTATCGCCAAGGATTGCTATCGTATGACGATTGAGAATTGTTTTTTATATGGAAAACCCGCTCTTGGTCAGCTGCATTCCGGCACGGGTGTTAACACTGGCTGGCCCGAAAAATGGGCCTGCAAGTTAGCAACCGCCAGGTCGGCCATGGCCTGACGGGTCTGCGCGGTGGCACTGCCCATGTGCGGTGTCAACACCACGTTATCCAGCTTGAACAGCGCCTCCAGAGGACGTGGCTCTTGTTCAAAGACATCCAGGCCAGCGCCGGCGATCCCCCCTTTTTGAAGGGCCTCGACCAGGGCGGCTTCGTCCACCACCGAGCCCCGCGCAACATTGATCAGGTAGCCTTGAGGGCCCAGCGCCTGGAGCACGTCTGCATTGATCATGTGGCGTGTGCCTGCGCCACCGGGGGTGATGACGACCAGGAAATCCACCTTGGCGGCAAGCGTTCTGGCGTCCGGATAAAAAGCGTAAGGCAGACCGGCTTTGGCGCTGCGCGCCGTGTAGGCAATAGACATACCAAAAGCGGCTGCTCGATCGGCGATGGCCTGCCCAATCCGCCCCAGACCAACAATGCCAAGCCGCGCGCCGGACATCTTGCGGGCCAGCGGCATGGCACCCTCAGTGCCCCAGCGGCCGGTTCGAACATATTGATCCGCCTGCGGGATTCGGCGCGCCACCGACAACATCAAGCCAATGGCCAGGTCGGCCACTTCGTCGTTGAGCACATTGGGCGTGTGGGTGACCACAATTCCGCGCTGCATGGCAGCCGCCACATCGACGCCGTCGTAACCCACTCCCATGATAGACACCAGCTCCAGCGCCGGCAGTTGCGCCATCAGGGCTGCGGTTACGGTCGATTCACCACCGCCTGCAATGCCCCGTATCAGCGCTGCCACCTGCGAAAACGCTTGCGGATCAGTTTCATGCAGGCGTTCATGCACCACAAACGCCGCTTTTAGCGGCTCGAGAAAAGCCGGCGGCGGCTTGGAAACGACAAGAATATGCGGACGGGACAAAACTATCTCCTGCGGTTGGTGCGGTTGGTGCGGTTGGTACGGTTGGCAGGGATCAGATGCGACTCTGGTTTTTACCAAGATTTACTTGGTAATCGTATGACGATAATATGATTAACAAATTAAGGATTTTCCCTATGGCCAATGAGAGCACACCGAAAAAGAAACCCGAAGATCTGCGCAGCCAGCAATGGTTTGGCAGGCAAGACCGTGACGGTTTTGCCTACCGCAGTTGGGTCAAGGGCAAGGGCGTACCGCATGACCAGTTTGATGGCCGGCCTGTGATTGGCATTTGCAATACTTTTAGCGAGCTGAC
>JBBAPP010000082.1:0-3708 GCA_040400775.1 Polaromonas sp.
TTTACATCAAGCAGCGCACCCCGCCCAAATACACGCATCTCCAATAGCACCAGATTGCCCACTAGCAAGGCAATGCCAAAAATATGCACGACTTCTAATGCAGGATAAGCCCACGTGCTCGACTTGAGGGCTGCAAAAAAGTCTATGCCATCACCCCCCATCACCCCAGTACCCCGATCAACCGCAGTATCAGCGCAACACGCGCTTTAACTGGACTTAAACCGTTGGAGGAGGGGAAACAGTCATCCACACGCGGCAACACCCGGCCCTGTGCACAGCGTGTCGCCCGGACGATCTGAACACCTTGCGCCTGCGCGACAAGCAAAGCGGCATGTAGTGCATGGTGTACCGTACCATTGCCGGTTCCGGCCACCACCAAACCCCGTACCCCCTGAGCCAGCAGCGCATCCACCACGGCGCCGCTTGCACCCGCGTAATTCATGACCACTTCAACCTTAGGCCAGGATTTGACGGCATTCAAAAGTGCTATGTTTTCAGTAGCGCTTTGAACCCGTATTTGTTCATCAAAAGGCCAATTTCGTCTCAAGTTAAGGGTATTTTCTTCAATAAAACCGATCAAACCAGCATCCCCAGAACCAAAAGCATTGAGCTGGTAGGTGTGAATCTTTTGCACGTCCAGAGCGCTGTGTATGTCCCCCGCGCAAACCACCACCACGCCTTGCGCCCCCTGGTGCTTGGCCACAGTGACAGCATCCAAAATATTTTGCGGTCCATCCGGTGACAGCGCGCTTGCTGGCCGCATCGCGCAGGTTAGCACCACAGGTTTGGACGGATTCAAAACAGCCTGCAAAAAATACGCGGTTTCTTCGAGCGTATCGGTACCGTGGGTAATCACCACGCCTTGCACATCGTTGTGCGCCAAGTGGTGGTGTACGCGATTGGCCAGAGCCGTCCAGACCTCAAAAGACATGTCCTTGCTGTCGATTTGTGCCACCTGCTCCGTCGCCACTTGGTCATTCAGGCCCGCGATAGCGTCAACCAGCTGGGAGACGCCAACTTGCGCGGCGGTGTAATCAATGTGGCTCGCAGCATGGTTGGCCAGGCCAGCAATCGTGCCACCGGTGCCCAAAATCATGATTTTTTTGTGGTGCATCTGATAAATATTTGAAAAATAACTTGCAATTGGCAGAAGGCTGGCTAAAAATACAGTTACTGGTAATTAAAACAGTCCCAGTCAAACACGGTAGTCAAATATCACCCAAGGATGGTAGCCATGAGCACTTTGAATCACTTTTCAAGTATGTCGTCTAGTCGAGCATTTAATGTATCGCCTGATAGCCCAAAGTTAACAGCACGCCAGCAACAGATCTTCGAGCTGATCCAACGCGCCATCGCCAGCACGGGAGCACCGCCGACCCGGGCTGAAATTGCTACCGAGTTGGGTTTCAAGTCTGCCAACGCTGCCGAGGAGCACTTGCAGGCGCTGGCACGCAAAGGCGTGATTGAACTCGTCAGCGGCACCTCGCGAGGCATTCGCTTGCGTTCGGGTGACATGCGCAGCGTGAACGCGTCTCGGCTTCATCAGTTTTCTCTGCCGTTGCAAAGCCTGGCACAACTGGTCCTGCCACTGGTGGGGCGGGTTGCTGCTGGTAGCCCCATCCTGGCGCAGGAACACATTGAGCAAAGCTACACTTTTGAGGCCAGTATGTTTCAAATGCAACCCGACTACTTGCTCAAGGTTCGCGGCATGAGCATGCGTGACATCGGCATCATGGACGGCGACTTGCTAGCCGTCAAACAAGCTAAAGAAGCGAAAAACGGCCAAATTGTGGTGGCGCGCTTAGGTGACGAGGTCACCGTCAAGCGTTTTCGGCGCACCCATGACCGAATTGAGCTGGTGCCCGAAAACGCAGACTTTAAAACCATTGTGGTTGAGCCAGGCGAGCCCTTTGAACTTGAAGGGCTGGCCGTCGGGTTGATTCGCAACACCGTTTTGATGTAAAAAAACTGGCCACGCAACAGGTGGCGGGCGTTTGGCTCAGTCTGCACATGAGCCAAAACCCTGTTGCATAGGCTTTTTCGGCTTGGCTACACGTTTAGTTATAGCTCTACCGTAATCCTGCCTGTAAATATCGAGACGCAGGTCTCTTTTAATCCAGGAGTTCATGATGGGAATCGCTAGTTTTTCACCACGTTTTAGTCGTAACACAGGGCTGTCTATTCTGCTGGCACCGATTCATGCGCAGGCTGCCATTTTTTTACCAGAACAGCCTGCGTCAGCCTTTACACGACCCGACATCGACCCGGCCATGGCTTACCGCGCATTAGCGCAAGCGCACAAAAAGCCTATGCATACTGAAGCTAAGCCTGCTGGAAAAATCGTAGCTGATGCACTGCATCAGCGTTTAAAAGTTGTACGCCAGTTCGAACCTGGCGTCAACCGCTTGTGTGCTGGACGACTGGTCATTTCAGGTCGAATGTCAGACGTCTGCGCAGCGCTTGATCGTATGGCGGGCTAAGCCGTTGCGCTTTCTTGCTGAAATACGTCGACCTAGCCACTGAATCCACGTGCAGATTAATTGGCTGATGTGATCAGCTGAATTAAAGCTATAAAGACTTACAGGCACAATATCGGGGCGGACACTTTTAAAAATTCAAATTTTTAAGATGCTGTGCAAAGCGCCTGGAGCGGAGCAACCGGCGTGCGCTTGTGTGCATAAGGCTTGCGCGCACCGCCGAACGCTACAAGTTCGTTAACGCCCGGTGCAGCAAGTTGCTTGAAAAATGAATTTATAGAAATTCTCGTATGAATATTGTGATCCTAGATGACTACCAAGATGCGGTGAGAAAGCTAGCCTGCGCGGCCAAGCTGGATGCCTACCCAGCCAAGGTCTACACCAACACCGTCAAGGGTATTGGCCAGCTTTCCATAAGGCTCAAAGACGCTGATGTGATTGTGCTGATCCGTGAGCGGACACACATCAACCGGCAGTTGATTGAAAAACTGCCAAAACTCAAAATGATCGCGCAAACTGGCCGCGTTGGTGCGCACATCGATGTGGGGGCCTGCACAGAACGGGGCGTGGTGGTTGCTGAGGGTGTGGGCTCACCGATTGCTCCGGCTGAGTTGACATGGGCATTGATCATGGCCGGTGCACGGCGTATTCCGCATTACGTTGCCCACCTCAAGCACGGCGCCTGGCAGCAAGCGGGTCTGAAATCGGCTTCAATGCCTGCCAACTTTGGGCTGGGCACGGTGCTCAATGGCAAAACACTGGGTATCTGGAGCTACGGCAAAATTGGCAAAATTCTGGCAGGCTACGGTCAGGCTTTTGGTATGCGTGTTCTTGTTTGGGGGCGTGAAGAGTCCAGACTCAGAGCAGCCCAAGACGGTCTCGAAGTAGCCAACAGTCAAGCAGCGTTATTTGAACAAAGTGATGTGTTGAGCCTGCACCTGCGTTTGGCCGATGAAACGCGTGGCATCGTGACCCTCGCTGATCTAAGCCGCATGAAGCCAACAGCGATGTTGGTCAACACCTCGCGCGCAGAATTGATTGAGCCCGAAGCCCTGCTTTCAGCGCTCAATCGGGGCCGTCCAGGGCTGGCCGCTGTTGATGTGTTTGAGTCTGAACCGATTTTACAAGGTCATGCCCTTCTCAGGCTGGAAAACTGCATTTGCACGCCGCATATCGGCTATGTTGAGCAAGACAGCTACGAAATGTATTTCAACGCAGCGTTTGAGAATGT
>JBBAPP010000082.1:3808-9241 GCA_040400775.1 Polaromonas sp.
ACATGAAACCTATTTATCAAACTGTAGGCATTGTTGGCACAGGCGCTATGGGACGCGGCATCGCGCAAATCGCCGCACAAGCTGGCAGCAGGGTCAAACTTTTCGATCTACAGCCAGATGCCAGCCAAAAGGCCAAAGCCGAATTGGCCCATCAGTGGGACAAGCTGGTCGCCAAAAACAGGCTCGACACAGCCACCGCGGATGCGCACAAAAACCGCGTAGTGTCTGTCAAAACTCTGGCTGAAATGGCTGACTGTGACTTGGTGGTTGAAGCGGTTGTCGAGCGACTAGACGTCAAACAAGCCTTGTTTGTCGAACTGGAAAGTGTAGTTTCAGCACAGGCGGTTTTGGTTAGCAACACCTCGTCTCTGTCCATCACGGCGATTGCTGCCAAGCTGAAAGCCCCGCAGCGTTTTGCCGGCTACCACTTTTTCAACCCCGTACCACTCATGAAAGTGGTCGAAGTAATTGCGGGACTGAGGACTGATTCTGCCGTTTGTGCGCAGCTCGGCGCTTACGCCAAACAAATCGGTCACACTGCCGTGCTGGCGCAAGACACACCTGGTTTTATCGTTAACCATGCAGGCCGTGGTTACGGTACGGAGGCTTTACGCATCGTCAGCGAAAGCATTACTGACTTTGCGACGATTGATCGTATTTTGCGTGACCAAGTCGGCTTCAAATTGGGGCCCTTTGAGCTGATGGATTTGACGGCGCTGGACGTGTCGCACCCAGTCATGGAGTCGGTCTACCGCCAATACTATGAAGAAGCCCGCTACCGCCCCAGCGTCATTACTGCACAACGCCTGGCGGGTGGCATGTTGGGCCGCAAAACAGGTGAAGGCTTTTATAAATACGAAAACGGTGTCATGCAAGTCGCTCCAGAAGCTCGAGCCCCTGCAATGGCAGACATCCCGCCGATCTGGGTATCACCACGCGCATCGCGGCGGTCAGAGCTCTTGACATTACTCAAAACCCTGGGTGCAAAAATTGAAACTGGCGCATCCGCATCCGACCAAGCGCTGATACTGGTCGCACCGCTGGGTTTTGACATCACCACTGTTGCCGTGGTCGAGCGGCTGGATCCCACCCGCACCATCGGCATTGACATGCTGATAGACGACGCTGCCTCCAGGCGCCGTGTGCTGGCGACTAACCCCGCCACTCGTACTGACATGCGCAACGCGGCCCACGCACTGTTTGCCAGCGATGGAAAGGCGGTGAGTGTGATACGCGACAGCGGCGGCTTTGTCACCCAGCGTGTCGTGGCAACTATCGTCAATATTGCCAGCGACATCTGTCAACAAAGCATTTGCAGCCCAAAAGATTTAGAAACTGCTGTCACGCTCGGCCTGGGCTACCCGCTCGGCCCCTTGGCCATGGGCGACCGCTATGGCCCGACAAACATTCTTGAAGTGCTCTTCAACATGCAAACCGTGTATGGCGACCAGCGCTATCGCCCTTCGCCCTGGCTGCGCCGGCGGGGTGCTATTGGACTAAGCCTCATGCACGAAGAAAGCTAAAATGCCCGCCTCTTTAAAAAGCACCAGCGAAGGCCAAACGCTGATCCTCACCATCAGCAACCCCGAGTTTAAAAACGCCCTGAGCCCAGAGATTTACGCTGCAGGCGTTGAGGCACTGAATGCTGTTGAAACCAATTCTGAAATACGCAGTGTCATCATCACGGGCGAAGGGTCAGCGTTTTGCGCAGGCGGCAATTTACAGCGGCTGCTGGCCAACCGCCAACACCCCAAAGAAATACAAGCCCAAAGCATTGACGGTTTGCACAACTGGATTGACTCGATTCGCACCTACCCCAAGCCTGTCATTGCAGCGGTTGAGGGCGCAGCCGCTGGAGCCGGCTTTTCTTTGGTGCTGGCATGTGACTTTTGTGTGGCTGCTGACAACGCGGTGTTCGTCATGTCATACAGCAGCGTTGGCTTGTCGCCAGATGGCGGCGGTAGTTGGGCTCTCAGTCGCGCCTTGCCTCGCCAGCTGGCTAACGAACTGCTGATGTGCGGGGACCGAATCAGCGCGCAGCGCCTGAATGTTTTTGGTTTGGTAAACCGCGTGTGTAGCAGCGGCAGCGCGCTGACTGAAGCACTTAGCTTGGCAGAACGTCTTAACGCCAGAGCGCCCAACGCTTTGGCCAGCATCAAAGAGCTGCTCAACGACGCACCCACCAACAACCTGAGCCAGCAGCTGCAAACTGAGCGCGACCACTTTGTATCTAACCTGCACCACGCCAATGGCGGCGAAGGCATAGAGGCCTTTTTAGCCAAGCGCCAGCCACACTACAAATAAAGCTAGCTGGGCGCAAGCCGACACGCTGGCGACACCGCCTGCCAAGCAAGCCAGTCCCTCAAGCGACAATCAAGGCTCTTTAAGTCACCCAGAAGACAAGCCATGGACGAACCCATCCTTACCATCGAAGAGCGAGAAGCCATCAACAGTGGTCGCTTTTTTTCAAGCCTCTCCCCGTCCCTCAGGCACGACATACTCCGATGCACTTACGTCAAACGATTTCGAGACGGCGAGCTGATTGCCGCCCGGGGCGACCCACCCGAAGCATGGTTAGCCTGCGCCAAAGGTGCGGTGCGCGTCAGTTCCACATCCATATCCGGCAAGCAGATCACGCTGACGTATGTGGAGCCAGGCATCTGGTTTGGCGATGTGTCAATATTCGACGGCGACCAGCGTACGCACGACACCTACGCGCACGGCGACAGCACCATCTTGTGTGTGGCCAAAGCCGATTTCAAAAAAATCCTGGCCACCCATGCCGAACTGAGCGAAGCCATGCTGCGTCTGCTGGCACGCCGCATACGCCAACTCTACGGCTTGGTAGAAGACCTGAACACCCTACCGCTGCGCGCGCGCCTGGCCAAGCAACTGCTGCACTTGACACGCAGCTACGGCATACCGAGTTTGTCGGACAGCGGCGAGATCCGCATTGGCTTGCAGCTTGCGCAAGAAGAACTGGCGCAACTGCTGGGTGCATCGCGCCAGCGGGTAAACCAGGAACTCAAAGCAATGGAGCGCGAAAACACCATCCGCATCGAGCCGGGTGGCTTGGTGGTGCGCAGCCGCGAGGCTTTGCTGCGCATCTCAGACACGGATCTTGAAAAGTCTTAAAGCATCAACGATGAGCAACTTTGACCATTTTGTCGGCACACGTGAAGTCACTGCACAACACGCTTTTGACGTGACTGCATTAACCACGTACCTAGACCAGCACCTGCCGGGGTTCAAAGGCCCATTGCAGGTTGAAATTTTTAAAGGCGGTCAGTCCAACCCGACCTACAAACTCATCACGCCCAGCCAAGCGTATGTGATGCGCGCCAAGCCCGGCCCAGTGGCCAAGCTGCTACCGTCAGCCCATGCTGTAGAGCGAGAATTCAAAGTCATGAGCGGGCTGCAAGGCACAGGCGTTCCGGTCGCCAAGATGCACTGCCTGTGTGAAGATGAAGCCATCATCGGCCGCATGTTTTACGTGATGGAATTCGTTGCAGGCCGCGTGTTGTGGGACCAAGCCCTGCCCGGTATGACCAGCATCCAGCGTGGCGAGATTTATAATGAGATGAATCGCGTGATTGCCTCGCTACACACCGTCAAATTTGCCGAGCGTGGCCTGGCTGACTACGGTAAACCAGGTAATTATTTTGAACGCCAAATCGGCCGCTGGAGCAAGCAATACACCGCCTCGGTCACCGCACCCATACTTGAAATGGACAAGCTGATGGTTTGGCTGCCTGCCAATATTCCCCCTACAGCGCGTGACGTGGCGATGACATCCGTTGTACACGGCGACTTTCGGCTGGATAACCTGATGTTTCACCCCACTGAGCCACGCGTACTGGCGGTACTGGATTGGGAGCTGTCCACCGTCGGACACCCACTGGCCGACTTCAGCTACCACTGCATGGCCTGGCATATCCCGCCCGGTACATTTCGCGGTATTGGCGGGCTGGACATTGCTGCGCTGGGGATACCGACTGAGGCTGACTACATCGCCAAATATTGCGAACGTACCGGCATCACCACGCCAAGCCAACTCAAAGCCGACTGGAACTTTTACCTCGCTTACAACCTGTTCAGGCTGTCGGCTATTTTGCAGGGTATTGCCAAGCGGGTTGAAGCAGGCACAGCGTCGAGCGCGCAAGCCGTCAGCGCAGCAGCAGGTGCGCCTGTGCTGGCCAAGATGGCTTGGGCATTTGCCGTTAAGAGCGGCGCTTAATTTTTTTACTTTTTGAAAATTACTGGAGAAAATATGGATTTTAATTTCACCCCCAAAGTACAACAAATGCAGGCCCGCTTGCTGGCCTTCATGGACCAGCACATTTACCCGAATGAGGCACGTTTTTTTAAAGAAATAGCTGAAAACCGCGCCAAAGGCAATGCCTGGGTACCAACAGCCATCATTGAAGAATTAAAACCCAAAGCCCGCGCCGCTGGCCTGTGGAACCTGTTTTTGCCGCACTCCCCACGCGCACCTGAAGGCCTGAGCAATCTTGAATACGCACCACTGTGCGAGATCATGGGCCGCGTGCCTTTTGCCGCGGAAGTCTTTAACTGCTCTGCCCCAGACACCGGCAACATGGAAACCATCGCCAGATACGGCTCCGAAGCCAACAAAGACAAATGGCTTGACCCATTGTTGCGCGGCGAGATTCGTTCGGCGTTTTTAATGACCGAGCCAGAAGTTGCTTCATCGGACGCCACCAACATCGCTTGTAGCATTGTGCGCGACGGTGACGAGTACGTGCTGAATGGCCTGAAATGGTGGTCGTCGGGTGCGGGCGACCCACGCTGCGCCGTCTACATCGTCATGGGCAAGACCAACCCCGACGCTGGCCGCCACGAGCAGCAGTCCATGATTTTGGTGCCCTCCAATACGCCCGGCATCACCGTGATTCGCCCGCTCACCGTTTTCGGCTACGACGATGCACCGCACGGCCACATGGAAGTACGCTTGAAAAACGTTCGCGTCCCGATTGACAACCTGCTGCTCGGCGAAGGCCGTGGTTTTGAAATTGCACAAGGTCGCCTTGGCCCTGGGCGGATTCACCACTGCATGCGCACCATCGGCAGCGCCGAGCGCGCGCTCGAGCTGATGTGCAAGCGCCTGAACAGCCGCGTGGCTTTCGGCAAACCCATCTCGCGCCAGTCGGTCTGGCACGAACGCATTGCCGAGTCCCGCTGCATGATCGAGCAAGCCAGATTGCTGACGCTGAAAGCTGCCTACATGATGGACACGGTCGGCAACAAAGTCGCCAAAGCCGAAATCGCCATGATCAAGGTGGTTGCCCCCAACATGGCCTGCCAGATCATCGACTGGGCCATCCAGGCCCACGGCGGCGGCGGCGTGTCAGACGACTTCCCGCTGGCCTACGCCTACGCCCACCAGCGCACCCTGCGCCTGGCCGACGGCCC
>JBBAPP010000083.1:0-9101 GCA_040400775.1 Polaromonas sp.
TGCTCTAGCACGACAAGGCGAAGCAACAACGACACGGATGATTTAGAAATGGAATTATTTGCCCACAACCCAGGTCGCAAGTAGTATCAAGCTACCGACAAAAACAAAACCACCGACCAGGCCAGCGATAACAATATGTACCGGGTTAAGTTGCGCCACATCATGCGCATAACCAGCCCGGGAACGCAGGCCGACGAAGGACCACATTACCGCTTTAAAAGTCCGAAAAATAGACGCTTTTCGCTGCGGGGCTGGGGAAACGTCGGGTCTGTTCATCCGCCAGGCGCTTTCGGTTCGATAGCAAGCGCAGCTTGTGGTGCAGCGGGGGTACGGCCACCGACTTCAAAAAAGGTATACGAGAGCGTGATGGTTTGCACGTCTTTGGACAGCTTGGGGTCGATCACAAAGGCCACCGGCCATTGTTTTTTTTCACCCGGCGCCAGCGTGTACTGCTGAAAACAAAAGCATTCCAGTTTGTTGAAATATGCACCGGCCTGGGTCGGCGCATAGCTGGGTATGGCTTGCGCAGACATGGTACGGTTCTGCGTGTTCTGGAACTCGTACATCACCGTCATCAACTCGCCCGGGTGAACCTTGATGCTGTTTTGGGCTGGCTTGAAAAGCCAGGGGCCCCGCGTGTTGGCATCAAACTCGACGGTGATGCTGCGCGACAGGTCTAACTGGGTGTTAGCCGGCATCTTGGGTGTTGCACCGGGAATCTGCTTGTCGCCCAAAGCCAGAATATTGATACCTGTCATTTCGCAAATGGCTTTGTAAATGGGCACCAGGCCGTAGCCAAAACCAAACATGGCCAGGACGATCACGCCCAGCTTGCTGACCATTTTGACATTCTCACGATTTATAAACATAAGGCAACCAGCGATCAACGACCGAAAAAAACCATCTTGACCATAAAACCTGCAAAAAAGACAACCGCAACTGACGCCAGGATCAGCGCCAGACGCAGGTTATTTTTCTTTTGATCAGGCGTAGACATGGTTTTAGACATCCTTATGGCCAACTAGCCAATCACCCGGGTTGCCGTTACATCCAGCTTGGGCGGGGTTTCAAATGTATGAAATGGTGCCGGTGACGGGACTTCCCACTCCAGGCCCTCTGCCCCTTTTTGGCCGTCATCTTTCCAGGGATTAGCCTTGGCAGGCTCGCCCTGTCCGCGCATGGCTGGCACCACGATAAACAAAAAGAAATACAGCTGCGCGAAGCCAAAAAAGAAGGCCCCCACAGACGCAATCGCGTTGAAATCAGCAAACTGCATCGGGTAATCCGCATAGCGACGCGGCATGCCAGCCAGACCCAGAAAATGCATCGGGAAAAATGTGACGTTGAAAGAAATCAAAGACCACCAGAAGTGAATTTTGCCGCGTGTCTCGCTGTACATTACGCCCGTCCACTTGGGCGCCCAATAGTAGTAACCGGCAAACATGGCGTAGAGCGAACCTGCCACCAACACATAGTGGAAGTGCGCTACCACGTAATAGGTGTCCTGCAATTGCGTGTCAATCGGTGCTACCGACAAGATCACGCCAGTCAGGCCACCAATCGTGAACACAAAGATGAAACCCACCGCAAACAGCATCGGGGTCTCAAACGACATCGAGCCCTTCCACATGGTAGCGACCCAGTTGAACACTTTCACGCCCGTAGGTACGGCAATTAACATGGTCGAGTACATGAAAAACAGCTGGCCAGTAACCGGCATACCGGTAGTAAACATGTGGTGCGCCCAAACCACAAAGCTCAAAATGGCAATAGAGCCGGTGGCATACACCATGGAGGCATAACCGAACAAGCGCTTGCGTGAAAACGCAGGAATGATGTGACTGATGATGCCGAACGCCGGCAAAATCATGATGTACACCTCAGGGTGACCAAAAAACCAGAAGATGTGCTGGTACATCACCGGATCACCGCCGCCGGCGGGGTTGAAGAAGCTGGTGCCAAAGTGACGGTCGGTCAGGGTCATGGTGATGGCGCCGGCCAGCACGGGCATCACGGCGATCAGCAGGTAGGCAGTGATCAGCCAGGTCCAGCAAAACATTGGCATCTTCATCAATGTCATGCCAGGTGCGCGCATATTGAGAATCGTGACGATGATATTGATGGAACCCATGATGGACGACGCGCCCAACAAGTGCAGGGCGAAAATACCGGAATCCATCGACGGACCCATTTGCAGCGTTAGCGGTGCATAAAGCGTCCAACCTGCAGCCGGGGCGCCACCAGGCAAGAAAAACGAGGTGCCCAACATCAGGGCCGCCGGAATCATTAGCCAGAAACTGAAATTATTCAGTCGGGCAAATGCCATGTCAGCAGCACCAATTTGCAATGGGATCATCCAGTTGGCAAAGCCGACGAAGGCCGGCATGATGGCGCCGAACACCATGATCAAGCCGTGCATGGTCGTCAGTTGGTTAAACAGTTCAGGATTGACAAGTTGCAAGCCGGGCTGAAACAACTCTGCGCGAATACCAAGTGCCAGCACGCCGCCGAACATCAGGTTAAAAAAGGCAAACAGCAAGTAAAGCGTACCAATGTCTTTATGGTTGGTGGCATACACCCACCTGCGCCAGCCAGCGGGTGCGCCGTGGTGGTCATCGTGTGCGTGGTCATGCGGGTGTAATACGGCGCTCATCTCGGCTTCCTTCGTTTGACAAATGACGGGATGGTCAAATGCCTTGAATATTTAAAATGTAACCAGGCTTATTTACGTGCGGCTTGCAACTCGGCAGGCTGCACAACATCGCCCGTCTGGTTTGACCAGTTGTTTTTGGTGTAGCTCATGACAGCTGCCAAATCGGTGTCGCTCAGGCTTTTCCAGGCTGGCATGGCGCCGTTGTTGGCACCATTGAGCATGATGGCGATTTGTTTGGCGTGGTCTTTGTCCAGCACGACGGCCGAGCCGGCGAGTGCTTTGATCGCGCCACCGCCTTGGCCTGTGGTTTGGTGGCAGGCCACACAGTTGCTGGCATAAACTTTTTCGCCACGGGCTTTTAAATCAGCCAATACCCAAACCTTAGACGGGTCATCGGCTTTGGCAGACATTTCTTTATTCTTGCCAGCCACCCAGGCACTGTAGTCGGCTGCAGACACCACCTTGACATGGATCGGCATGTAAGCATGCTCTTTACCGCACAGCTCTTGGCACTGGCCGTAATAGTCGCCAAGTTTTTCAGCGCGAAACCAGGTGTCACGGACAAAACCGGGGATGGCGTCTTGTTTGATACCGAAGGCAGGTACGGCAAAAGCATGAATCACATCATTGGCGGTGGTGATGATACGAATTTTTTTATTGATGGGTACCACCATCGGGTTGTCGACCTTGAGCAGGTAGTTGTCAACTGTTTCACCCGCCTTCGGGCCGCCTGCGTTGGACATCATGCGGTGGGTGTTGTCAAGCGTCGATACAAAGCCGATGCCCTCACCCTCGCCCTTGATGTAGTCATAGCCCCACTTCCACTGCATGCCCGTGGTTTTGATCGTGAGGTCGGCGGCGGTGGTGTCTTTTTGTGCGACCAGCACTTTGGTAGCAGGCAAGGCCATGCCGATCACGATGAGGAAAGGAACAACTGTCCAAGCGATTTCAACTGAAACAGATTCATGAAAATTGGCAGCTTTATGGCCAACAGACTTGCGGTGTTTCCAGATGGAATAAAACATCACACCGAAAACGGCCACGAAGATCACTACGCACACAATCATCATGAACCAGTGCAGCCAGTGCTGCTCCTCAGCGATTTTGGTGACTGCTGGGTGCATGTTGAGCTGGCGCACAGCTGGGCCGCCGGCCAGGTCATTGACTGCGTGAGCCGCAGTGCCAACCCATGCGCCTAAGAATGCCAATGCGCTAGCAATATGCTGGCTGCTTGAGCGTGTCATGTTGCTGATGGTTTTACGTACATTCATCGTGATCACTTTTAATGCCTCAATTACCGTCTCAGATTACGAACTCAATTTGCCGATTTGACAAAACTGCTGATTATAAAGTTAGCTTTGGATCCAAGGTGTTGGGTGTAGAAAAATTAAAGGCTGGCAACTCTCTTTTAACAGCCCCGCAGCGCATAGCGAATCTCTCGGGCCAGCGCTGGCCTGAGCTCTGGCCGAACGTGCCGCCCCACCTGTACCGTTTGCCCCTGACCTGAAACTTCGATCAGCGAGCCATCACCGTCTTTGGGCTCTACGCGGACCCATTGGCAATTAAATTCAGCGCGCTGCAAGCGGCCTGCAGTTTCAAGTTCAACCACCAATTGGCCGCCCTGAAGTGAAATTTTTTCACCGTCCTGTGCATGCCTTGCGTAAACCATAAAAGCTATACCGACCAGTATCAACTCAGCCCAAGCGAATGGCATGATTAGCGTGGCGCCTTGAAACCAAAAAACCGTAGCGATGCCAAGCGACACCACGCTCAGCGACACGAAGAGCCCTAAGAGTTGCATAGGGGTGACAGAACAGTTGCGCTTGAGCAGCCATTGCACGCCATGTTGACCCGCATCGCCAGAATTGGACTGCGTGGCAAAGCGAAAAGCTGGCTTGGCGGACGCGTAAGGTGGACTAAATGGTGGTGACACTGAGAGATAGACAAAAAAGCAACCCGTTTGGGTTGGTTGAGCCGTGGGAACATGCCCAAAAAGCAAAAAATATTATAGCGGTGTTTGCATGCACGCATGCTTGTGGCTAAACGCAAATCCGACCAGTGCACCAGCTTATTGGGATCAGTTTTGACCTATGCCCAGCAGGCTGCGCATGTCGCGCACCGACACCGAACTCATCGCGCTAACTTTGATTTTGGGTTGTGGCTTCAGCGCATGGCCGTAAATCACCTCAAACGTCAGCGACAGCCGCCCGTCAGGATCAGTTTTCAAATGCTTGGCCAACGCATTTTCAAGCGCTAGCCGCCATTGCCGGCCACGCAGCCCGGCAAACCGCGCCGGATGAAAGTTACGACCCAGCTCGCCAAGTTCTTGCAGTAAGCTGACAGGTGTCGCAAACGTCAATGTGATGCGCTCCATATCCATCACCGGCTCAGCAAAACCGGCTTGCACCAGCATGTCGCCCCAGTCGTGCATATCGGTCAAGTCGTGCCCAGCGGGCGGCCAGCCAAGCTGTTGGTAGAGCCCCCGCAGCTCGATGGCTGTGTCTGGCCCCAAACATGAAAACATCAAAAAACCGCCGACTTTTAAAGCACGGTGCCACTCGGCCAGCAAAGCCTGCGGGTCGACTGCCTCATGCAGCGCCATGTTGGCCCACAGCATTTCCACACTGGCTGGCTGCGCTGGTTCAAAGCGCATCGCTGGACCAAACCAGCTGAATGGCTGCCACCACTTTTTTGCTAATAATTTTGGGGCTGCTTGTATGCGTTCAGGCTGGACTTCGGTGATAAAACATGCTGACTTTGGGTACTTTTCAATGAGTTTTTGATGGTTTTTTAGGCCGCCGCGAACGGCACCCCAATGCGCCCAGGCCTGCGGCTGTAGTCTGATCCACTGCAGCCGATCGAGCATGCGGCTGGCGACTTCTTCATGCAGCCAAGGCGACGCCAGCGGCGCGGTGCGCTGCCAGCGGGCAACGGCAATGGGATCTAGCGTGGGTGGTCGTTCGGTCTTCATGAAAAAAAATAGTAGTGCTGCGAGTATATTGACCGGGTGTTCACACGTCTGTTGCAAAACCCCCTGCCAGGTCTTTTAATGCTGCTGCCAAGCCAATGCGCGGTTTGCCGCAGTTGGCCGTCAGAACCGGTGTGCAGTGCCTGCATGGCGCGGTTCGCACAGGCAAATCAGCGTTGCAAAAGCTGCGCCATCGCCCTGCCGGCTGATGTGTCTATGGGGCTGCGCGTCAACCCCGACAGGTGTACGGACTGCATCAAACAAGCACCACCGATTGACAGCGCGCTGGCGGCCCTCGACTACGCTTACCCCTGGTCTGGCCTAATCAGCCGCTACAAGTTTGGCGATCACCCCGGTTGGGCAGCTTTTTTTGCGGAAATCTTGTTGAAAGTGCCTGAGGTGAACCAAGCGTTTGCTGACCTGCACAGTACCGACTTGATTCTACCCATGCCGCTCTCGCTTGAGCGTTTGCAAACACGCGGCTTTAACCAGGCTTGGGAGCTGGCGCATGCACTGGCCAAGCAATCGGGCAGCAAAGCCAGCAGCGACAACCGCATACTGCTGCGGGTAAAAAACACCCGTCCCCAAACCGAGCTTCTGCGCCAGGAGCGGCTGGCCAACGTCAAAGATGCGTTTCTGGTGGATCCACTGCGCGTGTCTGCACTCAAAAGCAAACGCGTGATACTTGTCGACGACGTGATGACCAGCGGCGCATCGCTTTTTACGGCGAGCATGGCACTGCGGGCAGCGGGTGCAGCACACATCACGGGCATCGTACTGGCCAAAACTCCTTTTTAATAAATGCCATGTTTAATATTGTCTTAGTCGAACCCGAAATCCCACCCAACACTGGCAATGTCATCCGGCTGGCAGCCAACACGGGCTGTCGCCTGCATTTAATTGAACCGCTGGGCTTTTCCATGGACGACAAGCACATGCTACGCGCCGGGCTTGATTACCACGAGTACGCCGAACTCAAACGCCACGTCAACTGGGAAGCCTTTTTGGCCCAAGAAAAGCCGGATGCTACCCGCCTGTTTGCCATGACCACGCGTGGCTCGCGCAACCTTTATGAAGTCACTTTTGCGCGGGGCGACTGGCTGGTGTTTGGCTCTGAAACCAAGGGCTTGGACGCGAGCCTGCGCGAATCGTTTGCGCCAGCCCAGCGCTTGAGGCTGCCCATGCAGGCCGACCAACGCAGCTTGAATCTGTCAAACGCAGTGGCTGTAACGGTATTTGAGGCTTGGCGACAACATGATTTTGCGGGCGCTTAGGGCTTTGGCAAAACCAAGGGGTGGCTGATCAAGCCTGATCAGCCAGGCTTAGGGGTAGCGCCGCACCAGCGATTCGGCTACGCACACTGGCTTGGCCGAGCCTTCACGCTCAACCGTGACTTCCCAGGTCATTTGCACGCCGTTGTTGTCAATCGCATGGCTGGCTAACAACTTCATGCGGGCCCGCAAACGGCTGCCCACCGGCACTGGTGATGTAAAGCGCACCTTGTTCAGGCCATAGTTCACGCCCATGCGCGAACCAAGGATTTCAAATGTCGATTCAAAAAATTTGGGAATCAAAGACAGCGTTAAAAACCCGTGCGCTATCGGTCCACCAAAAGGGCCAGCAGCAGCTTTTTCAAGATCGACATGAATCCACTGGTGGTCGCCCGTGGCCTCGGCAAATAAATTGACCTGTTGTTGGCTGATGGTGAGCCAGTCGCTCACGTCGACTTCTTGGCCAACGCAGGCACTTAGGTCGGCAATGGTTTGAAAAGTTTTCATTTATTGAGCCATTCGCAAATACTTTTCCACTGCTCCAGATCTTTTTCAACCCGGCCTGGTGCCACGTCAAACAGCGTCAATCCGCGTGCCGCCAGATGAATGTAGTTTTGCGTATCACGCACCATACCCAGTACCGATAGCCCCAAACTGTCGACAAATCCGCGCAGATTGTCTGCCGCAATGGTGCGGGAATCCACCCGCATGCCGACAATGCCCAGCTGTAACTTACCCGCATGGCGGTGCTCGGCCAGTTGGTCTAAAAATGCCCGGGTGGCAAAAATATCAAATACGCTGGGCTGCAGCGGCACAATAATTTTGTCAGCCAGTTTGATGACATCGTTAAAGCGCCAGCCATGCAGGCCGCCGGGTGTGTCAAGCACCACATGCGTCGTGCCCTTGGGCGGCTTGACGATTAAATCAGCACTCACATCCCAGGTAGCAATCGGCCGGGCAGCGGGTGGGCGCAGCCCCAGCCATAACTTGGACGACTGCTGCCGGTCTACATCCCCCAGCATGACCGCATGGCCCTGACTGGCAAAGTAACCTGCAACGTTGGTAGCTAGCGTCGTTTTACCGACGCCACCCTTGGGATTGGCAATGACGACCACGGGCATCCTGAACTCCTTTGCAGTTTTTAGCTGGCTTCATTTGATTTTCCGCTATGGTAACGGCAGGAATGCGGTTGTCGGGGGCACGCACTATCCAAGGCGGCCGCCTGCTGTTGCCCAGATGTGCCAACCGCAACACAGCAGCGATGAAAGAAATCGCCTAGCCACAAAGACCGCGCCATGGTCATCGCCGTCGCCAATTAAGGCCGCGTGCTGCTGGAGTAGAAAATGGCCAGGCAGCTTTGGCCGACAACGCACTCAGCGCAGCTAGCCGCTTGGGATTCAAAAACGTGGCAGCTACCGGTGTCTGGCTGATCTTTTTTACGTCACGGAAAAGTTGCAGTTGCCAAAAAATCATTTGGGATTTTTACCCTATTGCCTAAATTTAAGCCGATTTGCGTTTGCACGGCTGCAGATCCTTCGCGCTGCGCTTGAACACCTAGCGGTACAGGCCGCTTAGGCAGCCTTCACGCAAACCCATCCCACAGCAGCTTGCAACCCGTCAAAAACATGCCGCCATACAGCAGGCGGTAAAACAGCACCTGGCTAATGCGCCGCGCCAGCCGTACGCCTATCCACACACCAATAGGGGCCAGCGGCAGCAGTACCACCGAGGTTGCCATGTTGCGCAGGTCCAGCAGACCCAGCCATGCGTAGGGTAGCCACTTGGACAAGTTGACGACGAAGAAAAGAAACGCCATGGTGGCGGTGAATTTGACCGGCGACAGGCGCAGCGGAATGACATAGGCGTTGATGGGTGGGCCGCCCGCATGGGCAATAAAACTGGTAAAACCCGAGGCGATGGTCAGCAGCGCGCCCAGCCAGCGGGGTGGGGGCGGGCTGTCTGGCCGGGGCGGAAACAACAAACGCTGGGCCAAAAAGAGCAGCGTGAACGCCCCCACCATGCCAGCCACGATGTGCGCATCCAGCAGCTTGAAAAGTAGCGCGCCGACGACCGTACCCAGCAAAGCAAACGGCACCAAAAACTTGAGCAACTGTTTGTCAAAATCTTTGCGGAAAGCGGCCATGCCAAGTATGTCCATCAGCAGTAGCACGGGCATTAATATGGCGGCAGCTTGCGGCACGCTGACGGC
>JBBAPP010000084.1:0-6276 GCA_040400775.1 Polaromonas sp.
TCAATCATTTTCAAGCTCACACCACCTTAGCAATACCAGAACAAACCCAATCAATATTTTTACTGTTCAAAGCCGCCACACACATCCGCCCAGCATCCGTCCCATAAACCCCAAACTCACGACGCAAGCGCTGCATTTGGTCTTTCGACAGACCCGAGTAGCTGAACATACCAATCTGGTCAGTGATGAATCCCATGTCCTGCTTCACGCCCGCAGCCTTCAAGCCATCGACCAGCTTTTGCCGCATGGCTTTGATGCGGACACGCATTTCGGTGAGCTCGGTTTCCCACTGGGCACGCAGCTCGGGGGTGTTCAGGACTGTGGCTACGACCGTTGCGCCGTGGATTTGTGGGTTGCTGTAATTGGTGCGGATGACCAGTTTCAGCTGGCTCAGCACGCGGTCGGCTTCTTCTTTGCTGGCGCAAACGACTGACAGGGCGCCGACGCGCTCGCCGTACAAGCTGAAGCTTTTGCTGAAGGAGGTAGAGACGAAAAAGTTCAAGCCAGCTGCGACAAATTTGGCCACAGCCGCACCGTCTTCGACAATGCCGTAGCCAAAGCCCTGGTAAGCCATGTCCAAAAATGGCGTGATATCACGCGCTTTAACGACCGCAATCACCTGGTCCCACTGGGCCGGCGTGATGTCGTAACCGGTTGGGTTATGACAGCAGGCATGCAGCACGGCAACAGTACCCGGCGCTGCGGCATTCAGGGCCGCCAACATGCCGTCGAAGTCAATGCCGCGTTTAGCCGCGTCGTAATAGGGGTGGCTGACGACTTCAAAACCGGCCTGGGTAAACAGGGATTTGTGGTTTTCCCAGCTCGGGTCTGAAATCATTATTTTCGCGTTGGGGCTTAGCTTTTTCAAAAAGTCAGCACCGATTTTCAGGCCACCTGTGCCGCCAATGCCCTGGGCCGTGGCGACGCGGTCGTTTTCGACGGGCTCGCTTTGGGCGCCAAAAACCAAGGCCTTGACGGCTGCGTCGTAAGCCGCCATGCCGTCAATCGGCAAGTAGCCGCGCGGCTTGGGCGAAGCCATCATCAACTTTTCAGCGGCTTGCACGCACTGCAAAAGGGGGAGTTTGCCGTTGTCGTCGTAGTACACGCCCACGCCCAGGTTGACTTTGTGGGGGTTGGTGTCAAGAGCAAAGGCTTCGTTGATGCCCAGAATCGGGTCGCGTGGGGCCATTTCGACAGAGGAGAACAAAGACATGAGATTCCTGAAAGTTAAAAAAGACGTAAGCTACGCAGTTACCCTAATTTTAGCGGCGCTTGCGCACTGTTTTAAGAGCGATTCATGCCAGAAGTACTTGAACTCATCACCCCATCGACTAGTTTTTTGAATGACGCATTGCCCAAGGGCACATTTGCAAGCTTTCCCAACTCGCCTTTCGAGCTGTTCCAGCCCTACTTGCCTGCAGGCGATCAACCTCAGGCGATTGAAAAACTGGTCGAGGGTGTGCATGACGGTGAAGTGTTTCAAACCCTGCTAGGCGTCACCGGCTCCGGTAAAACCTACACCATGGCCAATGTGATTGCACGCTTGGGCAAGCCCGCTATTGTTTTTGCGCCTAACAAAACTTTGGCAGCGCAGCTGTACAGCGAATTCCGCGAGTTTTTCCCTAAAAATGCGGTCGAGTATTTCGTCAGCTATTACGATTATTACCAGCCTGAAGCCTATGTGCCGCAGCGCGATTTGTTCATTGAAAAAGACTCGGCCATCAACGAGCACATTGAGCAAATGCGACTGTCGGCCACCAAAAGTGTGCTGGAGCGGCGTGACACCATCATTGTCGCAACGGTCAGCGCCATTTACGGCATTGGCGCACCTGAGGACTACACACAAATGCGTTTCATTGCGCGCGTGGCCGACAAGATGGGCCAGCGTGACGTGATTGCACGGCTCATACGCATGCAGTATTCGCGCAACGACCAGGACTTTGCACGCGGTACGTTTCGCGTGCGCGGCGACGTGATTGATGTGTTCCCGGCCGAGCATTCAGAGCTGGCGCTGCGCATTGAGCTGTTTGACGACGAGATTGAGTCGCTGCAATTGTTCGATCCGCTGACCGGACGCATCCGGCAAAAGGTGCCGCGCTTCGTGGTTTACCCGAAAAGCCATTACGTCACCCCGCGCGACAAGGTGATGGCTTCGATCGAAACCATCAAGTTAGAGCTGGCCGAACGCATCGATTACTTTGTCAAGCAGGGCAAGCTGGTCGAGGCGCAGCGGATTGAGCAGCGTACCCGGTTTGACCTGGAAATGCTGAGCGAAATCGGCCACTGCAAAGGCATTGAAAACTACACCCGCCACTTGAGCGGTGCGCCGCCGGGCTCGCCACCCTCCACGCTGTGCGACTACATGCCCAAAGATGCGGTGATGTTTTTGGACGAAAGCCACGTCATGATGGGTCAGCTGAGCGCCATGTACAACGGCGACCGATCGCGTAAAACCACGCTGGTGGATTACGGCTTCAGGCTGCCAAGTGCGCTGGACAACCGACCGCTGAAACTGGAAGAGTTTGAAACCAAAATGCACCAGGCGATTTTTGTTTCAGCCACGCCGGCGGCCTACGAAAAAGAGCATGCCGGCCAGGTGGTTGAGCAGGTCGTGCGGCCGACCGGGCTGGTCGACCCGCAGGTTGAAGTGCGCCCGGCAGTCAACCAGGTAGACGATGTGCTGGGAGAAATTCGGATTCGCGTCGATAAAAATGAGCGCGTGCTGATCACCACCCTGACCAAGCGCATGGCCGAGCAACTGACCGATTACCTGAGCGAAAACGGTGTGAAAGTACGTTACCTGCACAGTGATGTAGACACGGTCGAGCGGGTTGAAATTTTGCGTGACCTGCGCCTGGGTGCGTTTGATGTGCTGGTCGGTATCAACTTGCTGCGTGAAGGGCTGGACATTCCCGAGGTGTCGCTGGTGGCGATTCTGGATGCCGACAAGGAAGGTTTTTTGCGCGCTGAACGCAGCCTGATTCAAACCATTGGCAGGGCTGCCCGTAATCTTAATGGACGTGCGATTTTGTATGCAGACCGCATCACTGACTCGATGAAAAAGGCGATGGACGAGACCGAGCGCCGCCGCAATAAGCAAATCGCACACAACATCGAACACAACATCACGCCGAGAAGCGTGGTCAAACGGATCAAGGACTTGATTGACGGTGTCTATAGCGAAAAGTCAGGCAAGGAGGCCGACAAGTTAATGATGCAAAAAGCGCTGGTCGAAGACATGAGCGAAAAAGACGTGTCACGCGAAATCAAGCGGCTTGAAAAGCAGATGGTGGAGCACGCCAAAAACCTGGAGTTTGAAAAAGCCGCCAAGGTGCGGGACCAACTGCACATGCTCAAGTCGCAGGCTTTTGGTGCGCCGGGGACAGACAACCTCATCCCATTGGTCGCATAATTACCAATCGGTATTTATTTTTACCAAATAGTTACTTTTCATTGAAAACCCTTAATTTCTGCTATACTTGACCAATCTAGTCAAGAACAGTTAATCAACAATAACAATTCCCGAGCACAGATTGGCTGAGCCGGGCGGCTGGAGGAGAAAACCTCTTCTGAAACATAATTTTCAGGAGCGATAACGACAGTCAAGCTAACTATTAGGAGCTTGTTATGCGCCTCACAACCAAAGGCCGTTTTGCGGTCACAGCAATGATAGATCTTGGCCTGCGCCAAAACAGCGGCCCCGTCACACTGGCTGCTATCAGCCAGCGCCAGCAAATTTCGCTGTCTTATTTAGAGCAACTCTTTGGCAAACTGCGTCGCCACGAGCTGGTGGAATCAACCCGTGGCCCGGGTGGTGGTTACACGCTGGGTCGAAAGGCGTCAGATATTACGGTAGCCGATATCATTGTGTCAGTCGACGAGCCGATTGACGCAACCCAGTGTGGCGGCAAGGAAAACTGCATGGGCGAAGGCGCTCGCTGTATGACCCATGAGTTGTGGGCATCGCTGAATAGCCGCATGGTTGAGTTTTTAGATTCTGTCAGCCTGCAAAAGCTGGTCGACGAGCAGTTGGCCAAAGGTTTGGTGGTTGAAAATTCGCCGATGGTGAAAAAAGCTATTTTCACGCAACCCATGGCCAAACCCATGCGCGTGAATGCGCCCAATTCGGTGTTTGCACTGGGTAACGCCTTTTCCAAATTGTGACTTTATTCTTCTCGCGTATTCGCTATTTAGCCCGCTAATTTACATTGAGCCAGCCAACATGGAAACCCCACACTTCCCCATCTACATGGACTACAGCTCCACCAACCCCTGCGACCCACGGGTGGTTGATGCGATGATTCCATGGTTGCGAGAGCACTTCGGAAACCCCGCATCACGCAGCCATGCGTGGGGCTGGGAAGCCGAAGCTGCTGTTGAAAAAGCCCGCGATCAAATTGCTGACTTAATCGGCGCTGATCCGCGAGAGATTGTCTGGACCAGCGGTGCGACCGAGTCGAACAATTTAGCCATTAAAGGCGCAGCGCAATTTTATAAAACCAAAGGCAAACACATCATCACGGTCAAGACTGAGCACAAAGCCGTGCTCGACACCTTCCGCGAACTGGAGCGTCAGGGTTTTGATGCAACTTACCTTGATGTGCAGGCTGATGGTTTGCTGGATATCGAGTTGTTAAAAGCCGCGATTCGGCCAGACACCATTTTAGTCAGCGTTATGTTTGTCAATAACGAAATTGGCGTGATTCAGGATCTGGCCGCGATTGGCACGCTGTGCCGTGAAAAAGGCATCATTTTCCACACCGATGCTGCGCAAGCCACTGGCCGTGTAGATATTGATTTGGCGAGTTTGCCGGTCGATTTGATGAGCCTGACATCGCATAAAACCTATGGCCCTAAAGGGATTGGCGCCTTGTACGTACGCCGCAAGCCGCGCGTGCGCCTGGAAGCGCAAATGCACGGCGGTGGCCATGAGCGCGGGATGCGGTCCGGCACTTTGCCAACCCACCAGTGCGTCGGCATGGGCGAGGCTTACCGTATTGCCAAGTTAGAGATGCACGAAGAAAATAAACGTATTCGTGCTTTGCAGGAGCGTATGCTGGCTGGCTTGAAAGATATTGAAGAAGTGTTTTTGAACGGCCACGCTGACAAGCGGGTTCCGCACAATCTGAACATGAGCTTTAACTATGTTGAAGGCGAGTCGCTCATCATGGGTATCAAAGGCTTAGCTGTGTCGAGTGGTTCAGCTTGCACATCAGCATCGCTGGAGCCCAGCTACGTGTTGCGCGCCCTGGGTCGCAGCGACGAGCTGGCTCACAGCAGCCTGCGCATGACGATTGGCCGCTGGAGCACGGAAGAAGAAATTGATTACGCAGTCGGCACGATCAAAGAAAACGTGGCCAAACTGCGCGAACTTTCCCCGCTGTGGGACATGTTCAAAGAAGGTATCGATTTGTCGACGATCCAATGGGCTGCACATTAGCTCTTTTTGCACTAAATTTAGAGGTAAATATCATGGCATACAGCGAA
The DNA here is from genome assembly GCA_040400775.1 of Polaromonas sp. GTDB lineage: Bacteria > Pseudomonadota > Gammaproteobacteria > Burkholderiales > Burkholderiaceae_C > Polaromonas. The sequence continues at coordinate 5,488 of JBBAPP010000084.1, forward strand.
AAAGTGGTAGACCACTACGAAAACCCCCGCAATGTTGGTTCGTTTGAAAAAGGCGACGACACGGTTGGCACCGGCATGGTTGGCGCACCAGCTTGTGGCGACGTGATGAAGCTGCAAATCAAGGTTAATCCGGTGACGGGTGTTATCGAAGATGCACGCTTTAAAACCTATGGCTGTGGTTCGGCGATTGCGTCCAGCTCGCTGGTTACAGAATGGGTCAAAGGTAAAACGCTTGACGAAGCTGCCAGCATCAAAAACAGTGCGATCGCTGAAGAACTGGCGTTGCCGCCGGTCAAAATCCACTGCTCAATTCTGGCTGAAGACGCCATCAAGGCTGCTGTGAGCGACTACAAACAAAAGCATGGTTTGGCCGTTGCTGCGTAAAAATTAGCCTGGAACGATTCAAATGTCCGTAACCCTGACCGACGCCGCTGCCCGCCACGTGACCCGCTACATGACCAAGCGCGGCAAAGGTGTCGGGGTGCGGCTGGGTGTCAAAACCACCGGTTGTTCGGGCCTGGCCTACAAGCTTGAATACGCCGATGACATTGCGCCTGAAGATGTGGTGTTTGAAGACAATGGTGTAAAGGTGCTGGTTGATCCGAAAAGCATGGCCTATATTGATGGCACGCAGCTTGATTTTGTACGCGAAGGCTTGAACGAGGGCTTTAAGTTCCTCAACCCGAATGAGCGAGACAGATGTGGCTGCGGTGAATCTTTTCGCGTGTGAACCTTCAATCCAATGATTTCGAACTTTTCGCTCTAGCGCAAAAGTTCAGCCAAGACCGT
>JBBAPP010000084.1:6376-9073 GCA_040400775.1 Polaromonas sp.
TGACAAGCCCGGCATGGTCACACTGCAAACGGTGGCGGGTGAAAAAAGCCCGGTCGAGATAAGTGCTGAAATTTTAGCCACCCTGCGCTTCAGGGCTGAAGACACGTTTGACGACGACATTTACGGCGCAGTCATAACCGTGCCCGCCTATTTTGACGATGCCCAGCGCCAAGCCACCAAAGATGCGGCTAAACTCGCCGGCCTGAATGTGCTGCGCCTGATCAACGAGCCTACCGCAGCGGCGATTGCTTATGGCCTGGACAACGCCAGTCAGGGCGTGTTTGCCATCTACGACCTGGGTGGTGGCACGTTTGACATGTCCATTCTTCGCTTGACGCAGGGCGTGTTTGAGGTGGTGGCCACAGGCGGTGATTCAGCCTTGGGCGGTGACGACTACGACCGTGCGCTGGTTGACTGGGTGCTGGCCAAGGCAGGCCTTGCGGCGGATACCTTGAGCCCGTCTGACAAGGCCGCCATGCTGCGCGCCGCGCGTACTTGCAAAGAGGCCTTATCGAACGCGCCGACGGCCCAGTTTTCAGTGCAACTCGTCAAGGTACTGGTTAACTTTGAGATGAAAGCTGAAGATTTCGAAACTGCAACTGCGCACTTGACGCAGCGCAGCTTGGCCGCTTCGCGCCAAGCACTGCGTGATGCCAAGCTGGTGAAAGAAGACATCGAAGGTGTGGTGCTGGTTGGTGGTTCCACCCGTATGCCGCAGGTACGCAAGGCGGTGGCCAGTTTTTTTGGGCGCGAGCCACTGACCAATTTGAACCCCGATGAAGTGGTAGCACTGGGCGCCGCTATTTCAGCCAATCAGCTCGCTGGTAACCACGCGGGAAACGATTTGCTGTTGCTCGACGTGATTCCTCTGTCACTCGGCATTGAAACCATGGGTGGCCTGGTCGAGCGCATCGTGCCGCGCAACCAGACTATCCCTTGCGCGATGGCGCAGGACTTCACCACCTATCAAGACGGCCAGACCGCACTGGCTTTGCATGTGGTACAGGGTGAGCGTGACCTGGTGGCCGACTGCCGCAGCCTGGCACGGTTTGAATTGCGCGGCATACCGCCGATGGTGGCGGGTGCAGCGCGCATTCGGGTGACGTTTACCGTTGATGCGGATGGTTTGCTCAGTGTTGAGGCCAAAGAGCAGGTCAGCGGTGTGCAGGCGCGTGTCGACGTGAAACCATCGTACGGCCTGTCTGATGATGAAATCGCCCACATGCTGCAAGACAGCTTTTCAACTGCACAGCAGGACATGGCTTCACGTGCCATGGCCGAAGCCCGGTTGGATGCAGACCGCATGCTATTGGCCGTGAACACTGCCATCCATGCAGATGCTGATTTACTCAGCCCTGACGAGCGCGCGCACATTGACAGTTTGATCGCCGGGTTAATCGGTACACGTGAAAATGCTGATTTGTCTGCGATGGAGACCGCCACCAAAGCGCTGGCTACAGGCACAGAGGCCTTTGCTGCCGAGCGCATGAACCGGGGCATACGCCGTGCTCTGGCTGGCAAGAATATTGAATCTGTATAAATTTTTTCGAGCACCATGCCCATCATTAAAATTCTTCCCCACGCCGAGTACTGCCCGCAAGGCGCTGAAATCGACGCACCCGCAGGCACATCGATTTGCGAGGCGTTGCTTGAAAACAAAATCAACATCGAGCATGCCTGCGATATGAGCGCAGCCTGCACCACCTGTCATGTCATCGTGCGTGAAGGCTTTGTGTCGCTGAATACGCCAGAGGAAGAAGAGGACGACTTACTCGACCGCGCTTGGGGGCTAGAGCCCAATTCACGCTTGAGTTGCCAAGCGATACTGGCACAAACCAATGTGACGGTGCAAATACCCAAATACACCATCAACCACGCCAAAGAGTTGCATTGAAAACAATTACTGATGCGACAAATTTTTCTAGATACCGAAACCACAGGCCTGTCACCCGACAGCGGTGACCGCATCATCGAGATCGGCTGCGTTGAGCTGGTCGCCCGCAAGCTGACCGGTAACAACAAACATTTTTACCTCAACCCTGAGCGTGACAGCCACGAAGATGCACTTAAAGTCCACGGTATCAGCAATGAGTTTTTAAAAGACAAGCCGCGCTTTGGGGTGATCGCGGCTGAGCTGCTGGCGTATTTGAACGGTGCTGAAATCATTATCCACAACGCGCCCTTTGATGTCGGCTTTTTGAACAAAGAGCTCGAGATTTGTGGCCAGCATCCGTTTTCTGCCTATGTCAGCAAAGTTACCGACAGCCTGTTGATGGCCAAAGAGCTGTACCCCGGCAAACGCAACTCACTAGATGCGCTGTGCGACCGGCTGGAGGTCGACAATTCAGGCCGTACCCTGCATGGCGCGTTGCTGGATGCTGAGCTGTTGGCCGATGTGTACATCAACCTCACGCGTGGGCAAAACAGCTTGATGATGGAGGCTGGCAATGCAGCCCAAAGTAGCGACAGTGCACCCGCCATTGATCTAAGCCAGTTTGTATTGCCGCTGCTGGCCGCTAATGACGACGAACTGGCTGCGCATGAAAAGCTGTTGGCCGACATCGACAAGGCCAGTAAAAGCAAGACGGTCTGGCGAACAGTTACCGCTTAGGTAGAAAGCATATAATTGTAGGCTTGGCAAATATGCCACGGGAGATTAGCTCAGGGGTAGAGCACTGCATTCACACTGCAGGGGTC
>JBBAPP010000085.1:0-9019 GCA_040400775.1 Polaromonas sp.
CCGAAGTTCTGGTGCACTGGGCCATCAGTGAAGACATCCGCAGCATGAAGCGCGTCAAAGATGCCATCAGCGCCGGACGGCCCATGCCGATGGCCTTGAGAGAAAACCGCATCTGGGGCATCAAGGAAAAGCTTTACGAGCGCGTGCTCCCTGATATTACCGACACCACACTCGCCAATTTATTAACCTCTGCGCACAAAGTAGACGGTATTGTTAAGGGTTTGAAGCAACCCGACTGGCCCGCCAGCGGCTGGCAGGCGCTGCATCGGCTGGCAGGTTTGTTGTGTGAGCAGTGCAGCATGCGTGCAAAATAGACGTATGACTGACCTGAACATCACCGACCTCATGCAGACCATGGGAGCTAAGGCAAAAGCAGCCTCAACCCAGGTTGCACGTGCGCAAACAGCTGCTAAAAATGCAACGCTTTTGAGCCTGGCCGCTTTGCTGCGCCAGAGTATTGCTGCGCTTGAGTTTGCCAACCAGCTGGACTTGTCCCGCGCTTGCGACAACGGCCTGGCAGGCCCGATGCTGGACCGCCTGAAACTCTCCGCCAAAGACATTGAAACCGTGGCCATCGGCTGCGAACAACTCGCCGCCATGCCTGATGTGATTGGCGAGATCTTTGGCATGAAGCAGCAACCCAGCGGCATTCGCGTGGGGCAAATGCGGGTGCCGATTGGCGTGTTCGGCATGATTTACGAAAGCCGCCCCAACGTGACCATTGAGGCCGCCAGCCTGGCCATTAAGAGCGGTAACGCCTGCATTTTGCGCGGCGGCTCTGAGGCGATTGAGTCAAACAAGGCCCTGGCCGCCCTGGTAGCCCAAGCGCTGGTAAGCGCCGGCCTGCCTGCGGATGCGGTGCAGTTGGTACCCACCACCGACCGTGAAGCCGTGGGCCAGCTGATAGCCATGCCGGAGTATGTGGATGTGATCATTCCGCGCGGTGGCAAGGGTTTGATTGAACGTATCAGCCGTGACGCCAAAGTGCCTGTCATCAAGCACCTGGACGGCAACTGCCACGTGTATGTCGATGACCCCTGCGACATTGCCATGGCTGTCAAGGTGGCCGACAACGCCAAAACACAAAAGTACAGCCCCTGCAACGCGGCCGAAGGCCTGCTGGTGGCGCGCGGTGTGGCTGAAGCGTTTTTACCGAAAATCGCTGCAATTTATGCTGAAAAAGGTGTCGAAATACGGGCTGATTCGGCTGCAATCCATATAATACAAGCGCAAACAGCTATTAAATCAGTAGCCATCAAAAATGCGACTGAAGAGGACTGGTATGAAGAATACCTGGCTCCCATCATCAGTATCAAAGTGGTGGATGGTGTTGACGAAGCTATCGCCCACATCAACAAATACTCAAGCCACCACACCGACGCTATAGTCACCACCAACCACGTTCATGCGCAGAAATTTCTGCGCGAAGTTGATTCAGCCAGCGTGATGGTCAACGCCAGCACCCGCTTTGCAGATGGTTTTGAGTTTGGCTTGGGCGCTGAAATCGGCATCAGCACAGACAAGTTTCATGCGCGCGGGCCAGTGGGGATTGAGGGACTGACATCGCTCAAGTATGTGGTGATGGGGGATGGAGAAGTGCGGGGTTAATTTTCAAGCAGGCTGAAACACCCTCACCAGAGGCGCAATCCTCGCCAGCAAATTTCGCCGCGCCATGCGCATGTCGTATGCAGTCTGCAAGTACATCCAGAACCGCGCGTCCATGCTGAAAAACAAACCTAGCCGAAGCGCGGTGTCGGCAGAAATAGCGCGTGTTCCGTTGGCGATGTCGCTGATGCGGTTGGGCGGCACGTCCACGTCAGATGACAGCTGACGTGCCGTAATGCCCATCGGCTTCATAAACTCTTCAAGGAGAATTTCACCGGGATGGATTTCTTTGAGTAATCGGTCGGCGATGTGAAGTTTTCTTATCTAGTGATAGTCGATGTTCCTAGAAAAAGCAGTTGACCGCTCGCAGTCCTTTGGCAGACCGCATGAAGGTTCAGCTGTTGAGCGTAGCTGGAGATCACCTCTTGGCTGACAACGCTATGCACCCGATGGCGCCCGGCCCGACCCGCCCAGCCGCGTTGATCCGCCTGGCGGGCAAAAGCCCGCGTCGTTGTCCCGCCTTGCTGAACGCGCCGAGCGGCGCACACTCGGGCGCATCCAACTGCTTTTTCTACGATGATTTCAGCGTTGTAAGCGCCGCTGTTTTGCCAGAGAAAGCACAACCGCCATTGATCGTTGATGCGAATGCTGTGTTGCCCTTTGCGATTGCCTTTTAACGTTTCAAGACGGTTACCCGGTGGTATGCGCAAGTTGTCCAGTTCGACAGCGGCATGCAGTATTACCAATTTACGACGAGCGACTTATTCAAGGTTTTTAAAGCGCCGTACCAGTTGGCTATGAAAAAGCGCCTCCGTTCCGGCACATGCAAACGATGTAACCATGGGTCTTTATAAATCTATTTAATAGACCCCTAAATACAGAATTTGAACGATTGTTAGGATGCATACCTCTTGCAACTTTATCCCCAGCCACAATATCAAACAAAACTTTAAATAATCAAAAGTAGAAAGAAACTGCATGGTTCCGCACCTGATTACTGCCTTGACGGGCCCCATCAACGAGCTTGAGCAGCGCATTCTGGACACCACGCCCGCCATTGAGCGCTGGTTTCGACTGGAGTGGATGGAGCACACGCCGCCTTTTTATTGTTCGGTCGACGTCCGCAACGCGGGCTTCAAGCTGGCACCGGTGGACACCAATCTATTCCCTGACGGCTGGAACAATCTGACACCTGACATGCTGCCGCTGGCTGTACAGGCGGCGATGGCGGCGATTGAAAAAATCTGCCCCGAAGCGCGCAACTTGCTAGTGGTGCCTGACCATAAAACCGGCAATAGTTTTTATTTGAGCAACATCCTGCAGCTTAAGCAGATTTTTCACCAAGCCGGGCTAAACGTGAAGTTTGGCTCGCTGGACTCAGCCGTGAAAACGCCCGCCACGCTCAAGCTGCCCACGGGCGAGACCATCACGCTGGAGCCGTTGATCCGCACTGACCGCCGCCTGGGTCTGAAAGACTTTGACCCCTGCACCATTCTGCTGAACAACGACTTGGCGGCGGGCATTCCCGGCATGCTGGAGGACTTGAATGAGCAATATCTGCTGCCGCCACTGCACGCCAGTGGCTCGGTGCGCAGCAAAACGACGCACTTTAAAGCCTATGAAGAAGTGGCCAAGCGCTTTGGCAAGCTGATAGGCGTAGACTCCTGGTTGATTAACCCGATGTTCACGCATTGCGGAACAGTCGATCTGGCCACCGGGGAGGGGGTTGACAACCTGACCACCCAAATCGATGCGCTGTTGATCAAAATCAAGCGGAAGTACAAAGAGTACGGTATTCATGAAAAGCCGTTCGTCTTGGTCAAATGCAACAGCGGCAACGGCGAAGGCACTTGCGGCATGGGCATCATGACGGTACGTGACGTGAAAGACCTGGACGCTTGGGTTGTAAAAACCAAAAACAACAAAGAAACTGTGCCGAACGGCAGTATGGACATCATCATCCAGGAAGGCGTGCAAACCCACGAACGCGTCAACGCTGCTGTCGCCGAGCCTGTGGTGTACATGATGGACCGGTATGTGGTGGGCGGCTTTTACCGCGTCCACGCCGACCGGGGCATTGACGAAAACCTGAACGCACCGGGTGCCAGCTACGTACCGCTGGCTTTTGCCGACAGTGGTCGCTTGCCCCAGCCGGGCGAAAAGCCGGGCTCCAGCAGCCCCAACCGCTTTTACATGTACGGCGTGATCGCCCGCTTGGCCATGCTGGCGGCGAGCTATGAGTTAGAAGCGACTGACCCGAATGCAGAGGTTTACGATTGAAAAACCTAGCTAAAACCCTATGTCTAGCCTGTTTTCAAGCGCAGCTGATGTCTGCGGCCCAATAAACCTAGAAAAAGCAGTTGACCGCTCCCAGCCCCTTCACAGATCGCATGAACGTTCAGCTTTTGAACCTAGCTGGCGATCACCCCATGGCTGACAACGCTAGGCACCCGATGGCGCCCCGCCCGACCCGCCCAGCCGCGCTGTTCCGCCTGGCGGAACACGCCGAGCGCGGCACACTCGGGCGCATCCAACTGCTTTTTCTAGGATAAAAACAAGGGCAAGTGACATCTAAATAATGGCTTATTCAACCGCCCTGTGGACCATGCGCGCCTGCAAAAAATTCAAGCGCGTTGGTACAGGCAATTTTTATGTCGCTGAAAGCGAACGGTCCGGTTACAAAATAGTTATCCCTTAGCTATGCGTTCCCGTCCTCACCAAAGACGGGAATTTTATGCAAGCTTCAAAATCATCACTTTCTGCGCTCACTCTGGGAGCCATTGGCATCGTTTACGGCGATATTGGTACCAGCGTTCTGTACGCCGTCAAAACGGTTTTTGCAGAAGGGCATGTGGCGCTGACCCCTGCCAATATCTTTGGTATTTTGTCGCTCTTTTTCTGGACCCTCACGGTCATTGTTTCCATCAAATACGTCGTGCTGGTGCTGCGTGCAGACAACCATGGTGAAGGGGGTACGGCAGCCCTGCTGGCGCTCGCATCCAACGCGGTTAAAGACAAACCTGTGCTGCGCAGGCGCCTGCTGCTCATCGGCATGTTTGGTGCTGCACTATTTTATGGTGATGGCGTCATCACACCGGCAATTTCAGTACTGTCAGCTGTGGAGGGGCTGGAGATCGTCTCGCCAAAATTTACCGACTATGTTGTGCCGTTAACGCTGGCGATTCTTTTGGTGTTGTTTATTGTGCAAAAACGCGGTACGGGAGGGATTGGGAAATTCTTTGGCCCTATTACGCTGGTCTGGTTTATCGCTATTGCATTACTGGGGGTCCTGCAGATTGCTGGGAATCCAAGTATTTTAAAAGCCTTGAGCCCGCACTATGCCCTGATGTTCATGTGGGCCAGCCCTGGCATCACGTTTTTGATTTTGGGCGCCATTGTGCTGTGTGTGACTGGCGCGGAAGCGCTGTATGCCGACATGGGTCACTTTGGCAAGCAGCCGATTCGGCTGGCCTGGTTTGCAGTGGTCATGCCAGCTCTGACCTTGAATTACTTTGGCCAGGGAGCGCTGCTGCTTACCAACCCAGCCGCAGTAAAAAATCCTTTTTATCTGATGACGCCGGAGTGGGCACTGCTGCCGATGGTGGCACTCGCTACCATGGCTACCGTGATTGCGTCGCAGGCCTTGATATCAGGCGCCTTCAGTGCCACCAAACAAATTATCCAGCTGGGGTATTTGCCGCGCATGCAAATGCGCCACACCAGCATCAAGGAGACCGGGCAAATCTATATTCCCTTTATCAACTGGGCGCTGTTTGTGGCGATTGCTCTGGCTGTGGTGTTTTTCAAATCTTCCGATTCACTGGCTACTGCTTACGGTATCGCCGTGTGCGGCAACATGCTGATCACCACCCTTCTGACTTTTTACGTGATTCGCTACAGCTGGAAATACCCGCTGGCCTTGTGCGTTGCAGTCACTGGTATTTTCTTTCTGATTGACTTTGTGTTTTTGGCATCCAACGCGCTCAAGTTTGTAGACGGCGGCTGGTTCCCGATTTTGATAGCCGGTGTGATTTTTACCCTGATGATCACTTGGAAAGAAGGCCGCTATATCCTTAACCAAAAGCTGCGTGAAGACGCGCTGGATCTTAAAGATTTTCTGGAGGCCGTTTTTGTTAAGCCGCCTGTACGGGTTGAAGGGTCCGCCGTATTTTTTACAGCAGCGCCTGGCACCGTGCCCAACGCGCTGCTGCACAACCTCAAACACAACAAGGTGCTGCATGCGCAAAACCTGTTTGTCACGGTGCGCAACCACGAAGTCCCCTGGATTGGCATGAACAAGCGGCTGGAGATTGAACCACTGGGCCACCACTGCTGGCAAGTCATCGTCAACTACGGCTTTAAAAACGACCCCGATCTGCCAAAAGCCTTGCAGGAAATCAAAGCGCGCGGTTGTGAGCTGGAAGCCATGAGCACCAGTTACTTTTTGTCCCGTGACGTGATCGTGCCAACGATTGGCGGCGGTATGGCGGTGTGGCGTGAAAAACTGTTTGCGCAAATGCACCACAACGCCAGCGGCGCAGCGGACTTTTTAAAATTACCGAACAATTCAGTGGTCGAACTGGGCAGCAAAATCGAGATCTAACGGACGCGTTAATGAATTTATTTTTTAGGCGACGTGCTGCAGGATGCGGCGTCCAGATTTCTTACACACCGCAAGAACATTGCGGTGTTTTGCGCGTCGGCACTGTTGCACGTTATCCCGACAACGCTTTGCCGTGCAGGCTATCTTGTACCCAAGTGTGGTCGTCATTAAATTTGAATCGCTACAAGCACCACGTGCCACAAAATGGCCAAAACTCCTTTCTAGCCCCTTCAGCGATGTTGAGGTCTTTGCGCTTGGGGATACTGTAAACAGCAGATCCTGAAATAGTTACGATTTTAAAACTGCTGTTCGCAGTTGCTTTTTTGCAACAAATGCGAAATTAGTTAGCGTTGCACATTGGTCAGACGCAGAAATTGTGGGGTTGGGTGTCAGAATCAGTTCCTTCAAATTATTTATTCCCGTTTTGACCCGAAACGGGAATTCTTTGTGTCTAGTCAAAAATCATCCCTAACCGCGCTCACTTTGGGCGCAATTGGTGTCGTCTACGGCGACATTGGCACCAGCGTCCTGTACGCTGTCAAAGAAGTTTTTAGTCACGGGCATGTTGCCGTCACGCCTGACAACGTCTACGGGCTGATGTCGATTTTCTTTTGGACCATGACAGTGATTGTGTCCATCAAATATGTAGCCTTGGTGCTACGGGCTGACAACAACGGCGAAGGTGGATTGATTGCCATGCTGGCGCTGGCGTCCAACGCGGTGAAAGACAAACCCAAGCTGCGGCGGTTTTTACTGATTATTGGTATTTTTGGCACCTCGCTGTTTTATGGCGACGGCGTGATCACCCCGGCGATTTCGGTGCTGTCGGCTGTGGAGGGCCTGGAAGTGCTCTCCCCTGCCTTTGCCAAAGGCGTGATCCCGATCACATTGATAATTTTATTTGCTCTGTTTGCGGTGCAAAAAAAGGGCACGGCGGGCATTGGCAAGTTTTTTGGCCCCATCACACTGGTCTGGTTTTTGGCTATTGCTCTGCTGGGCGTGTCGCAAATCATTCACCACCCAGAAATTCTCAAAGCCATCAGCCCGCACTATGCGGTCGGCTTCATGTGGGCCAATCCGGGCACCACCTTTATTATTTTGGGTGCTGTGGTGCTGTGCGTGACGGGCGCTGAGGCGTTGTACGCCGACTTAGGGCATTTTGGCAAACATCCGATCCGCATCGCCTGGTTCACAGTGGTCATGCCGTGTCTGGTGCTCAACTACTTTGGCCAAGGTGCGCTGTTGCTTGCAAACCCAGCCGCGATTAAAAACCCGTTTTATTTGATGGCGCCCGATTGGGCGTTGTTGCCGCTGGTAATCTTGGCCACTGCAGCCACGGTGATAGCGTCGCAAGCGCTGATCACGGGCGCTTTCAGTGTCACCAAACAGGCTATTCAAATGGGCTATCTGCCACGTCTGCGCATCTTGCACACCAGTGTGCGGGATACCGGGCAAATTTACATGCCATTCATCAACTGGGGGCTGTTTGCTGTCATCGTGCTGGCCGTGGTCATGTTCCGTTCGTCCAGCAATTTGGCAGCGGCTTACGGCATTGCGGTGTGCATGGACATGATGATCACCACCATCTTGACGTTTTACGTGATCCGATACAGCTGGAAGTACCCATTGTGGTTGTGCCTGGCGGCAACCGGCGTATTTTTCGTCGTTGATTTTGGGTTTCTTGCGTCCAACCTGATGAAGCTCTTTGCGGGCGGCTGGTTCCCGCTGGTGATTGGCGGTGTGGTGTTCACCTTCATGATGACGTGGAAGCAGGGCCGCAACATCTTGAACGAAAAAATGCGCATTGACGCGATTGAGTTGCCGAGCTTTTTAGATGCGGTGTTTGTCAGCCCGCCAGCTAGGGTTGAAGGCACTGCGGTGTTTTTAACCGCCGAGCCCGGCATCGTGCCCAACGCGCTGCTGCACAACCTCAAACACAACAAGGTGCTGCATGCGCAAAACCTGTTTGTCACGGTGCGCAACCACGAAGTCCCCTGGATTGGCATGAACAAGCGGCTGGAGATTGAACCACTGGGCCACCACTGCTGGCAAGTCATCGTCAACTACGGCTTTAAAAACGACCCCGATCTGCCAAAAGCCTTGCAGGAAATCAAAGCGCGCGGTTGTGAGCTGGAAGCCATGAGCACCAGTTACTTTTTGTCCCGTGACGTGATCGTGCCAACGATTGGCGGCGGTATGGCGGTGTGGCGTGAAAAACTGTTTGCGCAAATGCACCACAACGCCAGCGGCGCAGCGGACTTTTTAAAATTACCGAACAATTCAGTGGTCGAACTGGGCAGCAAAATCGAGATCTAGAATTCGTAGCCAAAATCGCGGCATGAATTTTTTCAAAGACCTTAATGCCAGCGCCTTTTCCGCTGGTTTCGTTGCAGTGCTTGTCGGCTTCACCGCATCGGTCGCCATCGTTTTTCAAGCAGCGCAGGCTTTCAACGCCTCGCCTGCACAAATTTCTTCCTGGATGTGGGCACTTGGCATGGGCATGGGCTTGTGTACGCTGCTGCCATCACTGTGGCTGAAAAAACCCGTCATGGTCGCCTGGTCCACACCGGGTGCGGCGGTGCTGGCCACCGCTGGCGTGGCGGGCAGCTTCAGCATGGCCGAGGCAGTCGGTGCTTTCATGGTCAGCGCTACACTCATCACGCTGTGTGGGGTGACGGGCTGGTTTGAAAAATTAATGACCCGCATCCCGGTCGCAATTGCTTCTGCACTGCTGGCGGGCGTGTTGGCGCGCTTTGCGCTACAGGGTTTTGTAGCAGCGCAAACCGCGCTGCCGCTGGTGCTGATCATGCT
>JBBAPP010000086.1:0-9002 GCA_040400775.1 Polaromonas sp.
CCATCCGCAGGCCTTTGTCCATGGCGGCTTTGCGCAGCTTGGCAAACGCGGCGTCCTCGCTCAAGCTCTGGCGCTGCATCAGCAAACCCTTGGCGCGGTCAATCACCTTACGGTTTTGCAGCTCGGTTTTGGCGTGCGCCAGCTCTGAGCGCAAACCCTGTTCGTGTTCAAAGCGGGCCATGGCCACTTCAAGAATCGGCCGAATACGATCTGGCAACAAGCCCGCCACGATGTAGGCTGAAACGCCCGCGGCCACTGCGGATTTGACGTGGGTGGTGTCGTTGTCGTTGGTAAACAGCACGATTGGCCGTGGCGCGTCGCGCGTCGCCATCACCACATGCTCCAGGCTGTCGCGTGCCTCGCTTTCGGCATCAACAATGATCATGTCAGGCTGAAGCTGTGCTAGCCGCTCTGCCAAAAAGGTGTCCGAGGGCAGTACGGCAATCAGGTTGTAGTTGTTTTCTAGCAGACCAATGCGCAGCTGGCGGGAGCGTTCGGCCAGCTTGCGGGCGCGCGCATCGTCCGCATCTGCATCAGCCAGATCTGGTGCAATAACAACGAGGCGAAGCGACTGTGACGGGATCATCTGCACTGAATTGCAAGATTTAAGCCAAACCTTACACTTGCGCGATGCTTATTTTGGGTTTTGAGTCTAGTTGTGATGAAACGGGGGTGGCGCTGGTTGATGCGTCAGGCCCGGACGCACCACGCTTGCTGTCGCACGCGCTTTTCAGCCAAATTGACATGCATCAAGCTTATGGCGGCGTGGTGCCCGAGCTGGCCAGCCGAGACCACATTCGTCGGGTGCTGCCGTTGACCAGCCAAGTGCTGGCGGAATCTGGCAATAGCTTGAAAGATGTTGATGTGGTGGCCTACACCCGTGGTCCGGGCTTGGCTGGTGCGCTTTTGGTCGGCGCTGGAGCGGCCTGTGCGATGGCGGCCGCGCTGGGCAAACCCGTGATGGGGGTACACCATCTGGAAGGGCATTTGCTCTCACCGTTTTTGAGTGTAGATCCGCCTGAATTTCCGTTTGTGGCGCTGCTGGTGTCGGGCGGCCACACGCAATTGATGCGGGTGGACCGCGTGGGCAGCTACGAGCTGCTTGGAGAAAGTATTGACGATGCGGCTGGCGAGGCCTTTGACAAGTCCGCCAAACTGATGGGTTTACCCTACCCGGGTGGGCCGCACCTGGCCAAACTGGCAGAACGCGGTGACGGCACCGCCTTCAAGCTGCCGCGCCCGCTGCTGCACAGCGGCAACCTTGATTTTTCATTTTCGGGACTGAAGACCGCTGTGCTGACGCAGGCTAAAAAGCTGGGTGACCAATTGGAGCTGCGCAAAGCTGATTTGGCCGCCTCGACGCAGGCAGCGATTGTCGATGTGCTGGTGAAAAAATCAACCATGGCGATGGCGCAAACCGGTTTAAAACGTTTGGTGGTCGCGGGTGGTGTGGGCGCCAACGCCTTGCTGCGCAGCGCGCTGAATGCTGCCTGTGCAGAACGCGGCATACGGGTACATTATCCCGAGTTGCATCTGTGCACCGACAATGGCGCGATGATTGCACTGGCGGCGGGCATGCGGCTACAAGCTGGGCTGGAAACCTTGCAGGGCGGCTACACTTTCGATGTTTTGCCGCGTTGGCGTTTGCACGCGTCTGCGCCATAAAAAAGGCTGCACATGCCTAATTAACGGTATAAGCAGCTCCTAAATCCATAGTAAAGTAAAGAACCGATAGTGATGACCATTAAGCGTTTTCTGGCTGTGATTTGCCTGTCAGCTGCATTTTCTTCTTACGCCCAGCCTGCGCCTGTCAAAGTAGCCCTGATTGAAAGCCTCTCGGGTTCGTTTGCCAATACCGGTGAGGCTGTTTTTCGCAACCTGGTGTGGGCAGCCGAGCGTGTCAATGCGCGTGGCGGCGTCAAGCTGCCTGGCGGTGCGCGCCACCTGACGATTGAGCGCTACGACAGCAAAGGCCAGAACGAAGAAGCGCTGAGTGCACTGCGCGCGGCTATTGACGACGGTGTGACGGTGATTGCGCAGGGTAATTCATCGGCCACCGCTGCTGTGCTGATTGACGCCATCAACAAACACAACGAACGCGAACCTGGCAAGCGCGTGCTGTTTTTAAATTACTCGGCCGTTGACCCGGCGCTGACGAATGAGAAATGCAGTTACTGGCATTTCAGATTTGACGCCCATGCCGACATGCGTATGACCGCGCTGATGGAAGTGTTTAAAGACGATAAATCGGTCAAAAGTATTTACCTGATTGGCCAGGATTACAGCTTTGGTCAGTCGGTCTTGAAAGAAGCCCGCAAACAAATTAGCGCGCAGCGCCCGGATGTACCAATCGTCGGTGACGAGCTGCACCCGCTGGGCCGGGTCAAGGACTTCATTCCTTACGCCGCCAAAATCAAGGCCAGCGGGGCGCAAGCGGTGTTGACGGGCAATTGGGGCAATGACCTGACGTTGCTGATCAAGGCGGCCAAAGATGTTGGATTTGATGGCAAGTTCTATACCTTTTACGGCAACGCGCTAGGTGCACCTGCGGCTGTGGGGGAGGCGGGCGTGGGGAAAGTGATTGCGGTGGCGGAGTGGTTCCCGAATGCTGCGGGTACACCGTCAGAAGCTTTTTACAAGTCGTTTCGCCAGCGCTTTCCTTTGGCCAAGGACGACTACGTTCACATGCGGATGCAAATGGTGATGGAGGCGCTGGCGCAGAGTATTGAAAAGGCTGGGTCGATTGAAGCGGGCGCGGTAGCGGCGCAGATGGAAAAAGCTGTGGTCACGATGGCTGGACAAACGGGAGCGATGCGGGCTAGTGACCACCAATTTCAGCAACCGTTGTTGGTGGCGCAGATGGGCAAGCTCGGCGATGTGGGCGTTAAGTTTGACGTGGAAGGCTCGGGGTTTGGCTTTCGGGTGATTAAAACGATTGCCAGCGACAAGGCGGCGATGCCTACGACTTGCAAGATGGTTCGACCTTAGGATTGCAACATGCGCCAAGCCGTTATAAACCTCGAAGAATCCATGATCCGCCAAGTCGCCAATGCGGGTATGGGGCGCAGTGACGTGCTGAAGTTCTGGTTTGGCGAGAGTGATGAAGTGACGCCTCAGTTCATCCGTGATGCAGCCGTCGCCTCGATGCAGCAGGGTGAAACCTTTTACGCGCAAAACCTGGGCTTGCCCGAGCTGCGAGACGCGATTGCTGGCTACGCTACCGGATTACGTGTTCAAGGTGCTGCAAAAATCGGAGCAGATCGGATCGCTGTCACATCTGGCGGTGTCAATGCGTTGATGCTGGCAGTGCAAGCCTTGGTGGACAGCGGTGATGAGGTGGTGGTGGTGACCCCGGTCTGGCCAAATTTGACAGGGCAGCCCGCCATCATGGGTGCGGTGGTTCGATCCGTCAGTTTGAAGCCTTTAGCCGGGCACTGGCAACTCGATATGGCTGAATTGTTAGCCAGCGTTACCCCTAAAACCAAGTTGTTGATTTTGAATGCACCGAACAACCCGACGGGCTGGACGCTTTCGCGGGCTGAGCAAGAAACCATATTGGCGCATTGCCGAAAAACGGACACTTGGATTTTGGCCGACGAGGTCTATGAACGGCTTTACTTTGAGCCAACAAGCAACGGCTGCGCCCCGAGTTTTCTGGATGTTTCTCAGCCCGATGACCGCTTGGTGGTCGTCAACAGTTTTTCCAAAAGTTTTTTAATGACCGGTTGGCGGCTTGGCTGGCTGGTGATGCCGCCTGCGATGACGGCGCAAATGGGCAAACTGATCGAGTTCAACACCTCGTCTACCCCGGTATTTATTCAGCGCGCAGGCTTGGTGGCGATTCAGCGCACCTTGGACGTTACGCCGCGCGTGGTGGCGCATTTGAAGACCTGCCGGGACACCTTGATTCCGTTGTTGCAAGCAGTCAAGGGGGTACAGCTTGTGCCCGCCAAGGGCGGCATGTATGCGTTTTTCAGGCTGGAAGACCAAACACGCTTTGGTGATTCTTTGCGGGTTGCCAAATGCCTGGTGCTGGAGGCCGGGCTGGGCTTGGCCCCAGGCAATGCTTTTATGGCTGAACACCTCATGAAGCCGGGTGCAGATGCCCAAGGCTGGCTGCGCTGGTGCTTTGCCAGCCAAGATCTAGGCCGCCTGCGGCAGGGAGTGCAGCGCTTGGAACGCTGGCTTGCGCTATAATCAGAGGCTTCGCTAGGTGTAATGCTTGGTGATACACGACGACAAACGGTTAAATCTCATGGTGAGAAAACTGTGTCGCTCGCAAGTAACACTTATAAAGTGTCAGAAAGAAAATCATGATTGCAAAATCGATCAAGGCTGAAATCGTCCAGTCCAACGCCCGTGCCGCTGGCGATACGGGTAGCCCTGAAGTTCAAGTGGCGCTGCTGACCGGCCGCATCAATGAGCTTACCCCCCATTTCAAGGCCAACGCCAAAGACCACCATGGTCGCCGTGGTTTGCTACGCATGGTGAGTCGCCGTCGCAAACTGCTGGACTACCTGAAGTCCAAAGATGCTGGACGCTACTCCGCACTGATCGCCAAACTTGGCCTGCGCAAGTAATCGGTAAAACCATTGAAAACGCCTGAGTTAGTCACCTAGCTCAGGCGTTTTTTACTTCGGAATACGGCAAAACGGGTTCGCGCTGTGTCATTCCATAAAAATCAGTGTTTACAAACAGGTTTTTTATGGGATGGCATCGTTCTCAATAGCCAAAATTCCGGGCTTTTTGCACTGCCTTAAGTGCGTGACATTTCTGGAGAGAACCGATGAGTATTTTTAACAAAGTTACCAAAACCTTCCAGTGGGGCCAGCACACGGTCACGATGGAAACCGGTGAAATAGCACGCCAATCTGGCGGCGCCGTGAAATTGGACATGGACGGCACCGTGGTGCTCGCCACCGTGGTTGCCAAAACGTCGGCCAAGCCGGGTCAAGACTTCTTTCCACTGACGGTTGATTATTTGGAAAAAACCTATGCTGCAGGCCGTATTCCAGGTAGTTTTTTCAAGCGCGAAGGCCGTCCTAGCGAGTTTGAAACCCTCACCTCACGCCTGATCGACCGCCCAATTCGTCCGCTGTTTCCTGAGGGCTTTTTGAACGAAGTGCAGGTTGTGATTCATGTGTTGTCACTCAATCCTGAAGTTGAAGGTGACATCCCTGCGTTGATCGCATCGAGTGCAGCGTTGGCGATTTCTGGCATTCCATTCAATGGCCCGATTGGTGCGGCTCGGGTTGCTTATATTGACGGCCAGTACGTCTTGAATCCAGGCAAAACCCAGCTTAAAGATTCCAAAATGGACTTGGTTGTGGCAGGCACCGAAGCCGCTGTACTGATGGTCGAGTCTGAAGCCCAGCAATTGAGCGAGGAAATCATGCTGGCTGCGATTGTCTACGGCCACGCGCAAGGCAACATCGCTATCAATGCGATTCACGACTTGGTGCGTGACGCTGGCAAACCAGTCTGGGACTGGAAAGCCCCAGCCAAAGACGAGCCACTGATTGCCAAAGTTGGCGCCTTGGCTGAAGAAAAAATGCGTGCCGCTTACCAAATTCGCAACAAGCAAGCCCGCACGCAAGCGACGCGTGAAGTCAGCGCCTTGACCAAAGCCGGCCTGAAAACCGACGGTGTCGAATTTGACAGCGTTGCAGTTGAAAGCATGTTGTTTGACATTGAAGCCAAAATCGTTCGTAGCCAAATTTTGGCAGGCGAGCCGCGCATCGACGGCCGCGACACCCGTACCGTGCGGGCGATTGAAATCCGCAACTCTGTGCTGCCGCGAACCCACGGTTCGGCACTCTTCACACGCGGCGAAACCCAGGCGCTGGTGGTGACCACGCTCGGCACCGAGCGCGATGCGCAGCGGATTGACGCCTTGAGCGGTGACTACGAAGACCGTTTCATGCTGCACTACAACATGCCTCCGTTCGCCACCGGCGAAACCGGTCGTGTGGGTTCACCAAAACGCCGCGAAATAGGCCATGGCCGTTTAGCCAAGCGTGCGCTGATTGCTGTATTGCCAACGAAAGAAGAATTCCCTTACACCATGCGTGTGGTGTCCGAGATCACTGAATCGAACGGCTCGTCATCTATGGCATCGGTTTGCGGCGGTTGCTTGAGCCTGATGGACGCTGGCGTGCCAATGAAAGCCCATGTGGCCGGTATCGCCATGGGTCTGATCAAGGACGACAACCGCTTTGCCGTGTTGACCGATATTTTGGGTGATGAAGACCATCTGGGCGATATGGACTTCAAGGTGGCCGGTACGACTTTTGGCATTACCGCGTTGCAAATGGACATCAAAATCCAGGGCATCACCAAAGAAATTATGCAAGTTGCTTTGGCTCAGGCCAAAGAAGCGCGCATGCACATTCTGGGCAAAATGCAAGAAGCCATGGGTGCGGCGAAATCTGAAGTCTCGGATTTCGCCCCTCGCTTGTACGTGATGAAAATCAACCCCGAGAAAATCCGTGACGTGATTGGTAAAGGTGGCGCAGTGATTCGCGCGCTGACCGAAGAAACCGGCACCCAGATCAACATCGAGGAAGACGGCACCATCACGATCGCATCGAACGACAGCGCCAAGGCAGATGAGGCCAAGCGCCGTATCGCTGAGATCACCGCTGAAGTCGAAATCGGCAAGGTCTATGAAGGCCCGGTCACTAAGATTCTGGACTTCGGTGCGCTGATCAACCTGCTGCCCGGCAAAGATGGTTTGTTGCACATCAGCCAGATCGCCCACGAGCGCGTCGAGCGCGTACAGGACTACCTCAAAGAAGGCCAGATCGTCAAAGTCAAGGTGATGGAAACCGACGAAAAAGGCCGTGTCAAGCTGTCGATGAAGGCGTTGCTGGACCGTCCGGCGCAGGATCAGGATCGCGGTTAATCTCGCAGTTGAATCCATTTGCTATTTATTTTATAGCTAAAAACGCCCGAATTAATTGGGCTTTAGGCATAAAACACTCTTAATAAGCATGAAAACTGTCGAAATTATCGCTTTTGGTGCCCCTGAAGTACTGCGCTTGGCTGAACGCCCTGCGCCCCTAGCGGGCGTGGGCGAGCTGCTGATTCGTGTGCATGCCTCAGGCATCAATCGGCCTGATGTGCTGCAGCGCACCGGCAATTACCCCGTTCCGCCGGGTGCTTCGGATATTCCAGGACTTGAAGTGGCTGGCGTGATTGTTTCTGGCGACACGCAAGCCATGGCTGCGAACGGTTTCAAAGTCGGCGACCGCGTTTGCGCGTTGGTGGCTGGCGGCGGTTACGCAGAACTGTGCACTGCGCCAGTGGGGCAATGTCTGCCTGTGCCTGCCGGCTTGACTGACATTGAAGCGGCGTCTTTGCCCGAAACCTTTTTCACGGTCTGGAGCAACGTGTTCGAGCGGGCTTATTTGGCCAGGGGTGAAACCTTGCTGATTCAAGGTGGCTCCAGTGGCATTGGCGTGACGGCGATTCAACTGGCCAAAGCACTGGGTGCGACGGTGATAGTGACGGCTGGCAGCGATGAAAAATGCGCCGCCTGCGTGGCTTTAGGTGCAGACCATGCCATAAACTACAAAACCGCTGACTTTGCTGAAGAGGTCAAAAAACTGACCAACGGCATGGGCGTGAACGTGGTGCTGGACATGGTGGCAGGCAGCTACGTGGCGCGTGAAATTGAATGCATGGCGGAGGACGGCCGCTTGGTGATCATTGCCGTGCAGGGCGGTATCAAAGCCGAGTTCAATGCCGGCTTGGTGCTGCGCAAGCGCTTGACGATCACGGGTTCAACCCTGCGCCCGCGTTCGATTGAATTTAAAACAGCGATTGCCAAAGCACTTAAAGAAAAAGTCTGGCCTTTGCTTGAAAGCGGCGCTATCAAGCCCGTCATTCACAGCACCTTTGCCGCTGGAGATGCAGCCAAAGCCCATACCTTGATGGAATCCAACCAACACATTGGCAAAATCGTTTTGACCTGGGATACACCATGAAAAAACTGATTGCAGGCAACTGGAAAATGAATGGCAATCTGGTTGCCAACCAAGCCTTGTTGGCTGCGTTGGCTCAGGGTTTGACTGCCAAGCCTGCTTGCAACATTGCTGTGTGTGTGCCGGCGCCTTACTTTTCGCAGGTTCAAGCCTTGAATGCCGCTGCTATTGATTTGGGCGCGCAAGATGTATCTGCCCAAGCCTCGGGGGCTTACACCGGTGAAGTCAGCGCGGCGATGTTAAAAGAGTTCGGCGTGCGCTATGCCATCGTCGGCCACTCAGAACGCCGCCAATACCATGGTGAAACCGATGCACGGGTGGCGGACAAAGCCAAAGCCGCTTTAGGCGCTGGCATCACGCCTATCGTTTGTGTCGGCGAAACACTGGAAGAGCGCGAAGCAGGTCGTACTGAAGAAGTCGTCAAACGCCAACTGGCAGCGGTCATTCATAGCAACGGCCATTGCATCAGCGAAATTGTGCTGGCCTACGAGCCTGTCTGGGCCATTGGCACAGGAAAAACGGCATCGGCTGAAGCGGCGCAAGCGGTGCATGCGGTGCTGCGGGCCCAGTTAAAAGCAGCCACAGACCAATCATCGCGCGTGAAAATTTTGTACGGTGGCAGCATGAATGCCGCCAACGCAGCGGGTCTTTTGTCGCAACCCGACATTGATGGTGGTTTGATTGGTGGGGCATCACTCAATGCCGCAGATTTTTTATCAATTATTGCTGTAGCCCAATAAAAACGACAGTAAACAGCTGTTCAATCAGGAGTAATCACACATGAATGTCATATTAACCATCGTCCTCGCCGTACAAATGCTGACGGCTGTTGTCATGATCGGCTTGGTTTTAGTGCAGCACGGTAAGGGTGCAGACATGGGCGCAGCCTTTGGTAGCGGCGGCTCGGGTAGCCTTTTTGGCGCCAGCGGCAGTGCCAACTTTTTGTCGCGCACCACCGGCGTTTTAGCAGCGGTATTTTTTGCTTGTACTTTGGCCTTGGCTTATTTTGGCAATGCG
>JBBAPP010000087.1:0-4409 GCA_040400775.1 Polaromonas sp.
GGCACACTCGGGAGCATCCAACTGCTTTTTCTAGGTTTAACAGCACAACACAACAGGGCTATTGCCGCCATGCGCGAAACCATCACGGTGTATTTCATATCCCATGCCGGGCCAACCACTTCGGTTGAAACCAAGGCTGGTCAAAGCCTGATGCAGGCGGCGACCGCCAAAAATTTGGCCGGTATTGCTGCAGATTGCGGCGGTCTGATGACTTGCGCCACTTGCCATGTGCTGGTTGACGAGCCGTTTGCCTCACAGCTTGCCAAGCCCGAGGCAGAAGAGTTGGCCATGCTGGCATTTACGGCCATACCGCGCCTGCCAAATAGCCGCCTGAGCTGTCAAATTACTTTAAGCTCCGAGCTGAACGGCTTGACCGTCACGTTACCCGCCTCGCAATATTGACCCTATAAAAAAGGAGCCACCATGATTCTCGAACTTGCCGACATCCGCATCCACCCAGGCCAGCAAGCCGCTTTTGACGAAGCCATACAGCGAGGCGTGAACCAGGTGATCTCAAACGCCAAAGGTTTTCAAGGCTACAAAGTCAACAAGGGCATTGAAAGCCCGGAGCGCTATATTCTTCAAATTTTTTGGGAAACGCTGGAAAACCACACGCTGGACTTTCGCCAGTCGCCGGCCTTTGCGGAATGGCGGGCAATTGTGGGTTCATTTTTTGCCGTGCCACCCACCGTTGAGCACTTTCAGCTGCTGTCCAAGTCGGATTGAGGCGCTCTTCAGCTGGCCAGGACTTCAGCTGGCCAGGTCTTCGTGGCCAGACACCAGTTTTGCCAGCAGGGCAGACAACTGCGCGCGCTCGTGTAACGCCAGTGGCGCCAGGATGCGCTGCTGGGCTTTGCCCACGGCACGCTTCATAGCCAACGCGACTTTTTCGCCTGCTGGCGTGATCCAAAGCAGTTTGCGGCGCTTGTCGTGCGGGTCTGCCTGGCGCGTTACCCAGCCTTTGGCTTCGACTCGGCCAATCACAGAGCCCAAAGTGGCGGGGTCAAATGCTACACGGTTTGACAGCGTGACCTGATCTTCACCCGGGTCGTCCATCAAGGCGTTGAGTATGGCGAATTGCACGGGTGTGGCGTCAAAGCGCGCCGTCTCTTCCATAAAAATAGCCACTGCAAGTTGCTGCGCACGGCGAATCAAATGCCCAGGCGCCTCAACAAAATTAAAACTTTTGACCATTTGAAGAGTTTAAGGGAGTCAGGCGGCTGGTTTTTTCTTTTAGGGTAATTACTGTGCAAAAAAATCAATAAGCATACTTATTATGTAAAAGCCTAGGGAAGCGCGGATTTATTCACGAGGAATTGTGGTGCCTGGGTTGGGAGCGGCTAGAAGGCGGTTTTCTTGCAAATATCGGGAATATTTGCAAGAAAACCAAAGCAGTAGACCGCCCAAGCCAAGTGATCACGAACCGCGCTGAATAAATCTGCGCTTCCCTAGCTCCGGGTGACCCAAGCTGGCCACCGCTGGCGAAAAGCTGTTCAAATAATGGTTTTGTGATTAAAGATAGTGCCATGAAAATTTCCGTTTTGCGAACAACAATGCCAGCCATAAAATTCATTTTTGCGACATTATTTATAGCTGTTTGCGCCCTTCCTTTCAACGCTACAGCACAAAAGCCAGCTAAAAAAACTGAGCCTGCTGAGGTTTGGCCCAGCAAGCCAGTGCGTATTTTGGTGGGCTTTCCGGGTGGCTCCACGCCTGATATGGCAGCACGCACGCTGGCTGAGCCGCTGTCCAAAATACTCGGCCAGCCGGTCATCATTGAAAACAAGCCCGGTGCATCGGGCAATATTGCCGCAGACCTGGTTGCCAAGGCTAACGACGACCACACCCTGGCGGTTGTCATCAACGGCAACCTCACATCGGCCAAACTGCTGAATCCGAAACTGCCTTACGACCCGGCCAAAGACTTCACACCGATCTCGCTGCTGACCACCGCGCCACTGGTGCTGGTTGCGCCAACCGATCTGCCATCAGGTACTGCTTTTTTTGATGCGGCGCGTGATGCGGGTGATAAGTGGAACTACGGCTCGGTCGGCAACGGCTCGGTCGGCCATTTGGGCATGGAGTTGCTCAAGTCCAAAGCAGCTAATTTGGCGGCCGTGCATGTGCCCTACCAGGGCAACCCACAAGTCGTTACGGCCTTGTTGGGCGGGCAGATTCAAATGGCTTTGGTGCCGCCCGGCATTGCCTTGCCACAAATCCGTGCCGGCAAACTTAAAGCCATAGGCTTGACCAGTGGGCGCAGCACTTTGGCCGGTGACATTGCGCCACTGGCCGATGCTGGAATTCGCGACTTCAACCTGGAAGTGTGGACGGCACTGGTCGGCCCTGCCAATTTATCCAAAGCGGCGCAGGCGCGCCTGAATGCTGAAGTGTCCAAAATTATCCGTGATGCTGACACCCGCCAAAAGCTGTTTAACCAAGGCTGGCAAGCTGTTGGCACCTCGCCTGAAGGCCTGGTTGGACGCATGCAGAGCGAAACCGCCAGCGTCAAAGGCATCATCGCCATGCGCAATATCAAAATCGAGTGACCCTTTGAAGCTTGACGCGTCAATGCATGAACCCGCACGCCAGCGGCCAGTCTACGGCGAATGCGCTGTCGTCGTGATGGGCGGCTGGCCTGCTGGCCTGACGGTCGGCGGCTGTGTGATGGGCCAGGCGGCAGGCACAGCCGCGGCCATGCTTTCGAGATTGCAAACCTTTGCCGATGTGAATCTCAAGGCTTTGCAGCAAACATTGAAACGCGACGGCGTTTATCTGGACAAAAGGACTTATTGATGGACATGACACCCCCCGATAACGCGGCCGAGCGCAAATCGTTTTACGACGCCATCGGCAAACACAGCATGAGCCCCCTGTGGGAGGTGCTGCATGCACTCGTTCCGGTTGCGCCCAACACACCCTGCGTGGCAGCCCACTGGAAGTACAGCGACGTCTCCCCTTACCTGATGCACTCTGGCCAGCTCATCACAGCGCAAGAAGCCGTGCGCCGCGTGCTGATTTTGGAAAACCCGGCTTTAAAAGGCCGGTCCTGCATCACGCAGTCGCTGTATGCCGGGCTACAGCTTATTTTGCCGGGCGAGGTGGCACCCAGCCACCGCCACACCCAAAGTGCCCTGCGCTTTGTGGTCGAGGGGCACGGTGCTTACACCGCAGTCGATGGTGAACGCACCCCCATGCAGCCCGGCGACTTCATCATCACCCCGAGTTGGACTTGGCATGATCACGGCCATGTTGGCACGACAGCGCAAGACGCACCTGTGGTTTGGCTGGATGGCCTGGACATCCCCATGCTGCAATTTTTTGATGCTGGCTTTGCTGAAAACGGCTCAGCCGCCAGCCAATCCGTGACCAAGCCTGAGGGCATCAGTAGCCACCGCTACGGCGCCAACATGCTGCCCGTCAGGCACGTTGCGCCGTTTGGCCAAACCTCCCCCATTTTCAGCTACCCCTATGACAAGACCCGCGAGACCTTGCACAAGCTGGAAGCACATTCAGACATCGATGCCTGGGACGGCGTGAAGCTGCGCTACATCAACCCGGCCACTGGCGGCTCACCGATGCCGACCATGGCCACTTTCATGCAGCGTTTGCCAGCAGGCTTCAGCGGCAAACCTTATCGCCAAACCGATGGCGCTGTTTTTAGCGTGGTTGAAGGTCACGGCACAGTGCGCATTGAACACAAGGGCAAAGTGGAGGTGTATCAGTTCGGGCCGCGCGACCATTTTGTGATTCCATCGTGGCACACTGCAAGTTTTTCCTCAACCTCAGCCTGTGTGCTGTTTAGTTTTTCAGACCGCCCGGTGCATCAGGCATTGGGCATACACCGCGAAGAGAGATTGTCATGACAAATTCTGTCAATTTTGTTTTTACCCCGCCGCCCGTCGTATCCGTTCCAGTTGTCGGCAGCACTGACCGCTACGCTGTTCACCGCATTTATTGCGTCGGCCGAAACTATGAAGAGCACGCCAAAGAGATGGGTTTTACTGGCCGCGAGCCACCGTTTTTCTTTTTAAAACCAAGCGATGCCATCGTCGCGGTTGAGGCTGGTACTACGGGTAGCATCCCCTACCCTAGCCTGACCAAAAACCTGCACCATGAAATTGAACTCGTCGTTGCAATAGGTACAGGCGGCAAAAATATCAAGGCCGCAGATGCCCACCAACACATTTACGGTTACGCGGTGGGCCTGGACATGACGCGCCGAGACCTCCAAGGCGAGATGAAAAAAGCCGGTCGCCCGTGGTGCATTGGCAAAGGCTACGACCATTCCGCCCCGATTGGCCCGATCACCCCAGCCGATCTTGCCGGTGACGTCAACAACGCTGAGTTGTATGTACAGGTCGCGGGCATTGACCGCCAGCGCAGCAACGTGTCCAAACTGATCTGGA
>JBBAPP010000087.1:4509-6016 GCA_040400775.1 Polaromonas sp.
GGCAACATCATTGTTGACTTTTTCTCTGCCAAATTCAGCCATCAAACCAATGCCGGTCTAGACCGTTTTGGTGCCCTGTTACTGGCGCTGGCATTTGCCCTGCTGGCTTGGCGTACCAGCTTGGGCGGCTTAAATTCCTGGCGCACCAACTCTGAAACACAAATCATTGGCTTCCCAGAATGGGTGGCTTACGCCAGTATGGTGCCGCCGTTTGTGCTGGCCATGGCCATCGGACTCTACCAAGCGCTGTTCGGTTTTGCCGCTTCTACAGTAGATAAGCCATGAGCGCGTTGACTTTAACAGCAGTCATTTTTGGCATCATGCTGGCCTTTATGGCGGTGCGCGTACCGATTGCTGTTGCCATGTTTGTCGCCGGCAGCGTCGGCTATCTGATGCAAACTGGTTGGGGACCGTTTTCAAACTTTTTGAACACCCAGGCTTTTGCCCGCTTTGCCAGCTACGACTTGTCGGTGATACCGCTGTTTATCTTGATGGGTCACTTTGCCACGCAGGGCGGTATCAGCAAGGCCCTGTTTCGCTTTGCGGCTGCCGTGATGGGCCGCTTCAAGGGCGGTCTGGCGATGGCATCGGTGCTGGCCTGCGCGGCATTTGGTGCGATTTGCGGTTCTTCAGTCGCTACAGCGGCCACCATCACCAGTGTGGCCTTGCCTGAAATGAAGCGTCACGGTTATTCAGGCCGCTTGTCAACTGGCACGCTGGCGGCAGGCGGTACGCTGGGTATTTTGATACCACCTTCCGTTCCGTTGGTTATTTATGCCATTTTGACCGAGCAAAACATTGCCAAGCTATTTGCCGCAGCCATGGTGCCTGGCCTGATAGCGATGCTTGGCTACATCATTGCCATTGCCATTTATGTGCGGCTGGTACCTGGCCAAGCGCCTGAGGTGGACGACGCCGACGAAAAACTATCCCCGGCATTGGCCATGGGCGTGGTACCGATTGCAGTCATTTTCACGCTGGTTTTTGGCGGTATTTATGGCGGCTTTTTCACACCGACTGAAGGCGCGGCCGTGGGTGCAGCAGCAACTCTGGCAGCGGCTTTGCTCAAGCGCGAATTGACATGGGCCAAGTTCAAACAATGCTTTTACGCCACGGCTGAAAGCTCCGCCATGATATTTCTTATTTTTATTGGCGCAGACCTGATGAACTCGGCTTTGGCTTTGACCCAGGTGCCGAATCAGCTGGCGGCGCTGGTTGGCAGTTGGGGCCTGTCACCACTGATGGTGGTGTCTGCTATTTTGCTGTTTTATGTGGTGCTCGGTGCGGTGATGGACGAGCTGTCGATGCTGCTTTTGACGATTCCGATCTTTTTCCCGATGGTGATGGGGCTTGACTTTGGCATGCCCAAAGAGTCAGTCGCTCTGTGGTTTGGCATCATGGTGCTGATGACTGTTGGGTTTGGTCTGCTGGCGCCGCCTGTAGGCCTGAATGTGTATGTCGTCAATGCCATGGCCAAAGATGTGCCCATCAGCGAGAGCTACAAAGG
>JBBAPP010000087.1:6116-8865 GCA_040400775.1 Polaromonas sp.
GCGACGCTGTCAACAGCCCAGCCTTACCCCAGCAAACCGATCACGCTGATTGTTCCCAACCCACCAGGCGGCTTTGTTGACGCCTCGGCGCGGATTCTGTCGGACTCGCTGGCTAAAGTCACCAGCCAGCCGATTGTGGTGGACAACCGGGGCGGCGGCAGTGGCAATGTGGCCTACCAGGCCGTGGCGCGCGCTGCCCCTGATGGCTACACATTGCTCAATTCCTATTCGGCCTACCATGTGGGCAATCCCAACCTAACACCCAAACTGCCCTGGGCGCAAAAAGACTTTGTCGCTGTGGCCTTGATCACTGTTGCCACCAATGTAATCACGGTTCACCCGACAGTGCCTGCCAACACCCTGAGTGAGTTTGTCAGCTTCCTCAAAAAGAACCCCGGCAAACTCAGCTACGCATCCCAAGGCAGCGGCTCGTTGTCGCACATCGGCACTGAAATGTTCAAGTTGCAAACCCAAACCAGCATGGTGCACATCCCTTACCGTGGCTCTGGCCCAGCGCTGCAAGATGTGTTGTCTGGCCAGGTGCAGGTATTTATCACCACGCCGCCGTCTGTGATGGGCCAGGTCCAAGCTGGCAAGCTCAAAGGTCTTGCCGTAGCAGGCAAAAGCCGCCACCCCGGCTTACCCAATGTACCAACCACCGCTGAAGCTGGCCTGAATGGGTTTGAACTGGAAGCCTGGGTGGGTATTTTTGCGCCTGCGGGAACGCCTGCCGATGTGGTGGCTAAACTGAGTAGCCAAATCAAAACCGCGCTTGAATTGCCCGAAACCAAAACCCGGGCTGACACCGCGGGCGTCGAACTGCGCTACATGGCGCCCGCCGCGCTGGATGCGCTGGTAAAAAAAGACACCGAGTTTTGGGCCAAAACCATCACCAGTGCGGGGATTAAAGCCGAATAGTCAAAAACACAGCCACTCTCGTGCATGGTCATAGGGCATTCACGGGTTTTCAAAGACTGCAAATGCGATTAAATTTTGGGCACTTGTTTTACTTTTTTTAAGGAACTCACATGATTGCTCGTCGTTCACTCCTCAAGTCAGGCGTAGCCGTAGCTTTGGGAGCGCCTGCACTGTCAGGCATTGCCCAGCAGGCTGTGACGCTCAAGTTTCACACCTTTATGTCGCCGCAGTCCAATGTGTGGCTGTCCATGCACAAGCCGTGGATGGAGAAAGTTGAAAAGGAATCAGCCGGCCGCATCAAGTTTGAAGGCTACCCCGCCATGCAGTTGGGCGGCACGCCGGTGCAGCTTTATGACCAGGCCAAAGACGGTGTGGTTGACGTGGTTTGGACGCTGCCTGGAAACACGGCAGGCCGCTTCCCGCGGGTTGAGGTTTTTGAGCTGCCCTTCATGATGAACAACGCAGAAGCCACATCCAAAGCGTATTGGGAGTATTTCCAAACCGTTGCCAGCGACGAATTCAAAGACACCCAGGTGCTGGCGCTGCATGTTCACGGCCCGGGCGTGATCCACAGCGTTGACAAGGCGGTCAAGTCGATTGCCGATTTGCGCGGTATGAAAGTTCGCGGCCCTACCCGCCAAGTGACCAAGTTGCTGGGTGTGCTGGGGGCAACACCCGTCGGTATGCCACTGCCAGCGATTACCGATGCGCTGAGCAAAGGCACCATCAACGGCTGCGTCATCCCATGGGAAGTCGTGCCATCCGTCAAGGTCAATGAACTGACAAAGTTCCACGCCGAGTTTGATCCTGCTGGCGGTAGTTTGTACACCACCACCTTCGTGATGGCCATGAACATGGCCAAGTACAACTCGCTGGCACCTGACCTGAAAAAAATCATCGACAACAACTCAGGCATGGCCACATCCGCCTTTTTGGGCAAAACCCAGCAAGGCAACGACGGGATTGGCCGTAAAAGCGCCAGCGACCGTGGCAACAGCATCTACACCGTCAGCGTGGCAGAAGCGCAAGACTTCCGCCGCATAGCCCGCACGGTTGAGGTGGAGTGGGTTGAAGACATGAACAAAAAAGGCTTTGACGGCAAGAAACTGCTGGAAACTGCCAAAGCCTTGATCGAAAAGCACGGCAAAACCACCAAGGCCTGATTTTTTAGCTGTTGTACGTCAAGACCTGCAAAAGCACTTAAAAACTGACCAAAAATCTGAATTTAAGTGCCTTTTAGGCCTGTAGACCAACAAATACGGGCGTTATTAGCTATTAAGATTATAGCATTTCTTATTTTAATCCTTCACGCTTCATGCAACGTCCCCAGCTAAAACACTGCCGCAACTGCGGTGCAGCGGTTGTCTACCGCACACCCGATGATGGTGACACCAAGCTGCGCGCTGTTTGCACCGCCTGCGCTACCGTCCATTACGAAAACCCACTCAACGTGGTCGGCACGATACCCAGCTGGGGCCAGGATGGTGAGCAGGTTTTGCTGTGCAAGCGCAATATCGAGCCGCGCAAAGGCAAATGGACATTGCCCGCAGGCTTTATGGAACTGGACGAAACCACGCGCCAAGGTGCGGCACGCGAAACGCTCGAAGAAGCCGGCGCAGCGTTTGAGATGCAGGATTTATTTGCCCTGATGAACGTCCCTCGGGTCGGTCAGGTGCACTTGTTTTATCGCGCCAAGTTGCTCAGCCCGGTTTTTGATCCGGGCTTTGAAACCATGGAGGCAAAGCTGTTCACCGAGTCAGAAATTCCGTGGGAAGAAATTGCGTTCCGGACCGTCCGCGAAACCCTGATCCGATATTTTGCCGACCGCCGC
>JBBAPP010000088.1:0-7265 GCA_040400775.1 Polaromonas sp.
TACGCCGGGGCGTAATGCAAACACACCACCGGCCAGCGGCTGGTCTGTCAAGTCGATGCCTTGCGGGCGAATCGAGGTAACGAACAAGGTGTCCAGCCCAGCGCCACCAAAGGCGCACATGGCTGGTTTTTTTACCGGTAGGGCCAGCGAATAATCCAGCTTGCCTACCGGCGTGAAGCGGTGTACCAGGCCTGCGTCGTTGCCGCACGTCCAGTAGCAACCATCAGCGTCAACCGCTGCACCATCTGGCCTACCGGGGAACTGTTTCATATCGATAAACACCCTGCGTTTCGACGCTGTACCCGTGGCTGTGTCATAGTCAAACGCCCAGACCTGTTGCACTGATGGGTGTGAGTCAGACAAGTACATGGTGCGGCCGTCGGGACTGAAGGCTATGCCGTTGGGCGTGATGAGGCCGCCCAGCAATGCAGTGAGCTGGCCACCCAAGCCTAAGCTGTAGACCTGACCAGCGGGCGATGCCAGCGCCATGTCCATCACCATCGTGCCGGCTAAAAATCGGCCCTGCCTGTCGCAGCGCCCATCGTTAAAACGCATGCCTGGCTGCGAATGCACAACAGGTGACATGCGTTCGCTGCGCAGCGTTCCATCCGCTTGTGGCTTTAATTTGAACACGCCTGTTTCCATGCCAGCTATCCAATGTCCAGCTGTGCCAGCGGGCGCGATGCAAGCCAGCATTTCAGGCGCTTGCCAATGGCTGGTTTGTGTTGACTGCGCATCCCAGCGGTGCAGGGTTTGCGCTTGAATATCAACCCAATACAGCGCTTGCTCGGCAGCTAGCCAAACCGGGCTTTCGCCCACGCCGCATCTCGCGTCCACGATCAATTCAGCTTGGCCTGACATCGCTAACTTTAAAAACCGAACGGTCCGGCTTTAACAAAGCTGCCGCCTTGGTAAATCGCTGTGGGGTCGGCCAGGTCTGGGGCAGGTGTTCGGGCATAGATTGCTTCACGGAAAATGTCTGAGCTGTCTTGCGCTACAAAGCCAATGTGCTTGGCCCGGCTGTTGTCCCACCAGGTCACGGCGTTGTCAGACATGCCGAACACGATGCTGTGGCCCAAAACGGGCGTGGTCAGACAAGCGGTGATCAAGCGGTGTAAATCGTCAAAGCTCAGCCAGGTGGCCAGCATGCGGCGGTCTTTGGGCTCAGGATATGACGAGCCGATGCGGATGCAGGCGGTCTCGATGCCGTAGCGGTCAAAGTACAGACGCGACAAGTCTTCGCCAAAGGCTTTGCTCAGGCCGTACATGCCGTCGGGGCGAGCGGGGTCGTCTGCGGTAATGGTTTGGTCTTGCCTGTAAAACCCCGTCACGTGGTTTGAGCTGGCAAACACTATCCTTTTGACGCTGTGGATACGAGCGGCCTCATACAAGTTGTACAGGCCCAGAATATTGGCCTGCAAGATCGGGCCAAACGGGCCCTCAACCGAGATGCCGCCCAAATGAACAATGGCATCAACGCCTTGCACCATGCGGCCGACGGCATTGGCATCTGCCAAATCAGCTTGCATTACTTCTTCGCCCTCACTGGCTTCGGCCATGCTTTGGAGATCTGAGACCCGCAAAATTTTGCAATTGGCCTTGAGTCGCCCACGCAACGCCACGCCCAAGCCGCCCGCAGCGCCGGTCAGCAATAATTTTTCATGCATTTTGATCGGCATTTTTAGTTTTTGCGGTTTAAGCCATTGAAACACTAGACATTTCAGCAGAGTTTGCTACAGTCAAGCCAGCGCTCGAGTTGTTAGTTGTCTGATGACTATGCATTTTTAACCTTTTGAACTTTACTTGTCAACAATTTCCGATGCTGTCAAGGAAAACCCCTAGTCCACCGCTGCGCCCTTCAGCCGGCGCTGCTGCACAACAGCGTCGGCCGCGTGGGCTGGTCAATGAAATCGTCGACAGCCTGGCGGCCAGCATTCGTGAGGGTCAAATCCAGCCCGGCGACAAGCTACCAACAGAGGCTGAAATCATGGTTCGGTTTGATGTCAGCCGGACGGTGGTACGCGAGGCCTTGTCGCGACTGCAAGCCTCCAGCCTGGTGGAAACCCGTCACGGGATTGGCACCTTTGTACTGGCCGCACACGACTCGGGCAACTTCAAAATCATGGCTGAAGACTTCGCTACGGTCGATGACGTGATCTCGGTACTGGAGCTGCGTATCAGTCTGGAAACCGAAGCTGCCGGCTTGGCTGCACAGCGTAGAACTGACGACAACCTGCGGGCGATGGACGCTGCACTGCAAGCCTTTCAAGACGCGATTGAGGCTGACTCTGACGGGATTCCGCCCGACTTTCAGTTTCACATGGAAGTGGCTCGCTCAACCGGTAATCGGCATTTTGCCGATCTGATGACTTACCTGGGTACGATGATTATTCCGCGCACCCGCGTCAACACCACGCTCAGCGCACCCGAAGGCAGATTGAGCTTTTTACAGCGCGTGCACAGCGAGCATGAAAGTATTTGCAACGCCATTCGCAACCGCGATGCAGAAGGCGCTCGCGCCGCCATGCGTACGCACCTTTCCAACAGCCGAGAGCGCCTGCGCAAAGGCAAAAATGGGCACACCGTGCAGCCCGTGATTCGCCTGAATCTGGCGCAGGCTTGAGCCCCTCAAGACCTCTATCAACTTGCTGAAAAAGCATTTCAGTTGTACGATAACTGATCTAAACTGCTTTATTTATCGCCATGATCCAAGCTGATCACCCGCATCCGCTCTCGCAACCACTCCGCCAAGCCAGCACGCTGCCCCGCATCACGCAAGTTCAGGTGATTCCTGTTGCCGGGCATGACGGCATGCTGCTTAACCTGAGCGGCGCGCACGGCCCTTTTTTTACCCGCAACCTGTTGATCTTGACCGACAGCCAGGGCCATACTGGCGTGGGAGAAGTGCCCGGCGGCGAGAAAATTCGGCAAACGCTGGAGGACGCCCGCGAGATGATCGTTGGCCAGTCTATTGGCAACTGGAACCACGTTCTGAATAGCCTGCGTGCCAAGTTCAATGACCGTGACAGCGCCGGACGCGGCAACCAAACCTTTGATTTGCGGATTGCCATCCATGCGGTGACCGCAGTCGAAAGTGCGCTGCTGGATTTGCTGGGGCAATTTTTGGATGTCCCGGTAGCAGCGCTGCTGGGCGAGGGTCAGCAACGCGACTCGGTCGCCGTGTTGGGCTATTTGTTCTACGTTGCCGATAAAAAGTCGACCAGCCTGCCCTACCGCAGCGAGCCGGATGCTGCCGATGACTGGCTGCGCCTGCGCCACGAGCCCGCAATGGACACCAAAAGCATCGTCAAGCTGGCTGAGGCCGCGCATGCGCGTTATGGTTTTCAAGACTTCAAACTCAAAGGCGGTGTGCTGCGTGGTGAGGAGGAAATGCAAGCCGTGGTAGCGCTGTCAGAGCGCTTTCCTGATGCGCGCATCACGCTCGACCCGAACGGCGGCTGGCTGCTCAAAGACGCGGTGCGGCTGTGCCAAGACCGCCGCAAGGAGCTGGCCTATGCAGAAGACCCTGTCGGCGCAGAAGGCGTGTTTTCAGGCCGCGAGGTGATGGCGGAATTCAGGCGCGCTACGGGTTTGATGACCGCCACCAACATGGTCGCCACCGATTGGCGCGAAATGGCCCACACGATTGCCTTGCAAGCCGTCGATATTCCCTTGGCAGACCCGCATTTTTGGACCATGCAAGGATCGGTTCGCGTCGCGCAGTTATGCCAAACCTGGGGTTTGACTTGGGGTTCTCATTCCAACAACCACTTTGATGTGTCTTTGGCTATGTTCACCCAGGTGGCTGCCGCAGCACCGGGCAAAGTCACGGCGATTGACACCCACTGGATTTGGCAAGACGGCCAGCACCTGACAAAGAACCCGCTGCAAATCGTGGGCGGGCACATCGCTCTGCCCAAAAAGCCCGGCTTGGGGATTGAGCTCGACATGGGCGCGGTTGACAACGCTCACCAGCTTTATCTGCAGCATGGTTTGGGCGCACGGGATGATGCCGTGGGTATGCAGCGGCTGATTCCGAACTGGAAGTTCAACCCCAAAATGCCTTGTATGGTGCGCTAAATAATGTCAGACGCAAGGCTGCAGGCTATCAGTTTGTAGCGCCGGGGATTGTTTTATATTTAAGAAAAAAGAGTCTTTTGCCGAATAAATACGGGCGCAAGCAGCTATTAAATTAGTAGCTGCTCGCGCTCAATATTTATTACTTGGGCATGATCACCGTGTCAATCGCGTGAATCACGCCATTGTCAGCGGCCACGTCAGCAGCAACCACTTTAGCGCCGTTGACCGTCACGCCGCCAGCGGTGGCCAGGGTGATGTCGCTGCCTTGTACGGTTTTAACCATACCTGGCTTGACGTCTTTGGCCATGACTTTGCCGGCCACCACATGGTAGGTCAAAATTTTGGCCAAGGCGGCTTTGTCTTTCAAGAGGCCGTCTAGTGTTTCTTTCGGGATTTTGGCGAAAGCTGCGTCAGTCGGTGCGAAAACCGTGAATGGGCCTTTGCCTTTGAGCGTGTCAACCAAACCAGCGGCTTGCACAGCAGCGACCAGGGTTTTGAAGTTGCCTGCTTTGATGGCCGTGTCGACGATGTCAGCAGCCTGTGCCGAGAAGGCAAAACCAGCGCTAAGCGCCAATGCAATAAGTGATTTTTTCATGATGTTGTCCTATTTGGGTGAGGTTTAAAGCACACCAAAGCTTGGTGTGGGGTGACTATATGAGCCAACAGGTATCTTTGTAAACTTTAAGGTCTTTATTTATACTGCTTAGTTACAATTTAATGCGTTGGGTCTTTCGGCGCCCCATGACTTACACCGGGATGCAAATCTGAGGCTTAAAAAACAGCTGCTCGTTCTTGCGCGCATAGCCCAGTGGGTTGGCCACCACGCGGCAGTTACCCACCGTGTAATCAATCGGGCAATGCAAATGTCCGTGCAGCCATAGCTGTGCCTGCGGCAGCAAATCATCCAGCGCGTTGCAGAACCCAGCTGTGCCGGGGTTGATGCCGTAGCGCGGGTCCGCACTGCGCAGGCTGGGCGCAAAGTGAGTCACCACTACCGTTGAACCGTCGAAGGATGCTGACAGGGCTTGCCTGAGCCAGGCTTGGCTTTGCACGCCAAGCACACGCACTGCTTCGGCCAGCATGGGTTGCCCGGCAGTAAAGGCGTGGTTTTTCTTCAAGGCAAAGTTGGCTGCCCGAAAGGCTTTCTCACGCGCTACCAGCTGCTGGCCCAAAGTGACGGGGCTGGTCACTGCATGGGTGGAGGTGAGCGCATCAAAGTCTGTCCAGAGCGTGCAGCCGACAAAGCGAACACCCTGAATGTGCACCGTTTCACGCTCCAGCCAGATGAATCCGAGCCGCTTGCAAACCTCTTGCAAGCGCGCATGCGCCACGTCAAACTCCTGGCCGTCGTACTCGTGGTTACCGGGCACGTAAACCACCGGACACGGCCAGTTGGCAAAACGCCCCAGACCAAAATCAGCAATGCCCAAGCGGGCGAGTGATGAATCCGCTTGATAAGAGCCAATGTCGCCGGCCAGCACCAGCACGTCAGCACCTGGTGCAGGCTGCGGCATAAAGTGCGGGTTTGATTCGAGATGCAGATCCGATAAAAGCTGAATATTCACGGCTATATTGTGTCCGATGCAGGCCTGGCCACGAGCTTATGCCGTGATTGCAGCTAGATCGCAGGCGCATCGGTTTTGACACCCAGGGAGGGTCTCTTTATTCAATTCAACTTAACTTGGCGTGCCAATCCAACGATCGCCAAGCTTGAACCTAGGATCCTCGGTTGACCGCTTGGTTTCATCCGCAAGCTCTTATGGTCATTGGCTTTTTTTGCTGAGGGACATCTCGCCTTTTGCGTCAGAGCGCTACGCACCCTATTGAGGAATCTAGGTTGAATCGCTGCAGCGCGTTTGCACTGGGCTAGCCGCACGCCAGCAGCGCCTTCTCCGCCAGTAGCGGTTTGATGGCCTCTAGCTGGCTGCGCAGCGGCGCATCGACAGCCGGGAGTTTAAGGCGCTGGCCAAGAAGTTCTGCGCGCTCTTGTATGACCTTGGCGGTTTTAACGCCTTTTTTGGCGATGCGCTCCAGCTCAGCCTGCGCCTCGGGCTGGGTCTTGAAGCTGCCAAGAGAAAGACCCGGCTCTAGCGCAGCGTTGTCCAGCGCTTCAAACGCGACGCCAATGCCGCGCAGCTCTGCCTTTTTTTTGACCACGGCATCATCACTGTTGTATTTGCCCATATACACCAGCCAGCGCGCCGGTAGCAGCGCGCTTTCCATCCCCCAGCTGCCTTCTGGCAAGACGCTGGCCAGGCGCTCACGCAGCAGCGCGGTTTGTACGTCGTTAAAGACGCCAACTTGCAGACATTCCGTCGCGCTGGCCAGCGTGCTGGAATTGGCCGTGGTCTGCGCTGCGGGCGGCGTGGTGGTTTCCAGTACGGCCACTTCTTGCGGGTTCAAAATGCGCAGCGCTTCGGGCTTGATTTGCCGGGCCATGCGCTGTGGTTCGGTTTGGCTAACTGGCGCGATACCGTAGGCCGCCAGCAAGCCATGCGAGTAGACGTAGTAGCCCGTGTTGGCCAGGACCAGCGTTAAAACCAGCAACCTCAACATGGCCGCACACTGACTTCAGAACTTGTGATTTCTTTCATGCCGGTGCCAGTATGCACCAGCAAAGCGCCGGTTTCTGTCACGCCATGGGCTTGGCCGTGCGTCCCGTCAGACAGCTGCACCGCACGGCCAGCCAGCACGTCGCGCTGGGCAAAGCGGGCTTGAAACGGCGCAAAACCAAATTGCGCAAAGGCCAGCACGGTTCGCACCAGCGGCGGCAGCACACGCTGCAAGGTGCTGGCCAGGTCTGCCTCAGGCTGCAAATTTTGCAAACAGTTGGCAGCGATGGCGGTAGCTTCTTGTTGCTTCCATTGAAACCCACGCACATTGATACCGACGCCAATAACGACATAGCGCTGGCCTTCAAACGTGGCGGTTTCAACCAAGATGCCACCCAGTTTGGATTCGATTTTGTTTTGCACCAGCCACAAATCATTTGGCCATTTCAGGGCGATGCGCTGGTGTGCTGCATTGGCCGTGTCCAGGCTTTCAGCCAGACTGACACCAACCGCCAACGACAAACCCGACCAGTCGGCAGGGGCCAGCGGCAAGCCGAGTGAAAACGTCAAGCTGTCACCCCGCTGGCTATGCCACTGCCGGCCTAGCCTGCCGCGCCCGGCGCTTTGTTGCTC
>JBBAPP010000088.1:7365-8862 GCA_040400775.1 Polaromonas sp.
ATGACTATATTGTAGTGACGCAATTTGACAAGGAGCCAGCCATGCCGATGGACGTATGTAGCCGCAGATACCTGCTCAAGACCAGCGCGCTGACACTGGTCACCCCGGCCTGGGCCTACGCCACCGAAAGCGCCTTGCCCAAGCTCGGCAGCTCCTTGAAATTGCCGGACGTGAAGCTGCTCAGTGGCGAGCTCTGGACACCGGAAAAACAGCCGCTAAGGGCGCTTGTGGTGTACTGGTGGGCCAGTTGGTGCCCTTTTTGTGCAGTCCAGTCGCCGCATATAGAGGCCCTGTGGCGGGCGCAAAAGGGCCAGGGCTTAGGGGTGCTGGCGCTGTCTATTGACAAGCAGGAAGCGACTGCCAGCGGCTATATGAAAAGCAAAGGCTACAGCTTCCCGGCGGGCATGGTGACGCCTGAAGTCGCTAAGATGCTGCCAAAACCCAAGGGCTTGCCCGTGGTCTTGGTGTTAAAAATTGACCAGGCAAAGCCGCGTGAAGGCAAGCTTGTTTTTGCCGAAGGCGGGGAAATGTTCCCTGAAGACATTGAAGGTTTGAAAAAGTATTTATGAAAACACTGGTTATTGCAGAAAAGCCCTCCGTCGCGCAAGACATCGTCCGTGCCATCACGCCCACGGCGGGAAAGTTTGAAAAGCACGACGAGTATTTTGAGTCTGACGACTGGGTCGTCACCTCCGCCGTCGGCCACCTGGTGGAGATTCAGGCGCCTGAAGAGTTTGACGTGAAGCGTGGCAAGTGGAGCTTTGCCAACCTGCCGGTGCTGCCGCCGTACTTTGACTTGAAGCCGATGGACAAAACCAAGACGCGGCTGAACGCCATCGTCAAACTGACCAAACGCAAAGACGTTGACAAAATTGTGAACGCCTGCGACGCGGGCCGTGAGGGCGAGCTGATCTTCAGGCTGATTCAGCAGTACGCCAAGAGCAAGCATCCCGTCAAACGCCTGTGGCTGCAGTCCATGACGCCCGCAGCCATTCGCGACGGCTTTGACACGCTGCGCACTGAAAAGCAAATGCAGGGCCTGGCCGATGCGGCACGCTCAAGGTCGGAGGCCGACTGGATGGTTGGCATCAACGGCACGCGCGCCATGACGGCTTTTAACTCACGCGACGGCGGCTTCTTTTTAACCACCGTGGGTCGGGTGCAAACGCCTACGCTGTCAGTGGTTGTGGAGCGTGAGGAAAAAATCCGCAAGTTCATCTCCAGGGACTTCTGGGAAATCCACGCCGCGTTTTTAGCCGAAGCGGGCGAATACCCCGGTAAGTGGTTTGACCCTAAATGGAAGAAAAGCGCCGTCAACGCTGAAAATGCAGAGCCTGATCTGGAGCTGAAAGCCGACCGCGTCTGGTCGCAGCGCGAAGCCATCGCCATTGCCGAAGCCGTGCGCGGCAAAGCCGCCAGCGTGACAGAAGAAAGCAAACCCACCAGCTCAGCGGCTGGCCAGTTGTTTGACCTGACATCGCTGCAGCGCGAGGCCAA
>JBBAPP010000089.1:0-8808 GCA_040400775.1 Polaromonas sp.
CTTTGATGGACAAGTATGAAGACTTGCCAATGGATTTTTGTGATGCCAGCCTGGTTTATCTGGCGACCAGCCTGAAGATTCACCGCCTAGCCACAATAGACCTACGGGACTTTACGGTGTATCGCCTGCCGGGCAACAAACGCTTTGTGCATGTGCTGGAGCAGGCCTAGAAAACGCTATTTAATTTATAGCTGGTAGTGCCCGTATTTATTGGTCTACAGTCTATTTTTATCTCCAAAAGAAGCACTCCGAAGGGCCTCCAGGTCGAGCACCCGCAAACCACCATATTCCACCCGGATGGCACCCTGCGCTTGCAACGCTGTGAGCGCCTCATTGACGCGCTGGCGCGATAAACCGACCAAGTACGCCAGCTCTTGCTGGGTGATGCGCAAGATCTCGCCCACGCCGGGGTAAAGCACCGGGTTGAAGAGTGCCGCCAGACTGCGTGCCACACGCACATTGGGGTTGTTCAGGCGGTCAATCTCGCGCGCAGCAATAAACTGCGCCAGGCGCTCGTTGAGCTGGTTCATGACAAGGCGGTTAAAGCCAATCGAGTGGTCCAGCAGCCAGTGAAAGGTATCCACCGGCAGGCCGGCCACCACAGTTTTGCGCAGCGCCTGGATGTTGTAGCGGTAAGGCTCGCGCTTGAGAACCGTGCCCTCGCCAAACCAGGCACCAGGCGGCAGGCCGGTATAGGTCATGGTGATGCCTTGCGCGTTGTCGCTGCTCATTTTGAGCAAGCCTTCGATAACGCCAAACCAATACGTGACGGGCCGGCCTACGCGGCACACATAGTCGCCTGGCGAGGCGTCGCCGACCCGCAGGCCCAGAACAGCGGTTTCGCGTTCGGCCGGCAGCAACTCTTTGAGCCAGTGGATACCACCCAGTTCAGCGGCACTCGGCATACGGCTGCGGATCTGTATCTGCTGGGGCTTTTCAAAGAGAGTCACGGTGTAAAGCTTAGAAAAATAAGGCTAAGGGAAAGTCCCGGGGAGTGTTCACCCTTGAATTGTCGTTGGAATGACAACATAACGTCAAATGACTGCTTAACATCGCCTTCATAGAACCCACTCTATCAGCGCAGACATCCCTAACCCGGCCGTGCTGAGGACATCAGCTCAAGAGACAAAAAAGATGCAGACCACGTTCCCACAATTGCTGATCAAACATGCAGCCGAGCGCCCGGATGCGCCAGCCATGCGTGAAAAAGAATATGGCATTTGGCAGGCGCATAGCTGGGCAGCGCTGGCCAAGCTGGTCGCGCAGATTGCCTGCGGCTTGCACCAGGCGGGGCTAACGCGTGGTGAGCACATGGTGGTGATTGGCAGCAACCGCCCGCGCCTGTATGCCACCATGCTGGCGGCGCAATCTTTGGGGGCCATTCCGATTCCCTTGTACCAAGACGCCGTCGGCGCTGAATGCGTTTTCCCGATCAACAATGCAGACGTGCGGTTTGCCATGGTGGAAGACCAGGAACAAGTTGACAAGCTGCTGGAAATACGCGCCAGCTGCCCGCAAATCAGCCATATCTATTTTGACCAGCCGCGCGGCTTGCGAAACTATGCAGAGCCAGGTTTGCAGTCGCTGGAGGCGCTGATTGAAACCGGCAAAACTTTCGCGGCGGCTCAGCCGGTCTGGTACGCGGACGAGGTGGCCAAGGCAAGCCCCAGCGATGTGGCCGCCATGTTTTTTACATCGGGCACCACCGGCAACCCCAAGGGCGTGGTACACACCCACAACACGCTGCTGGACCGCGCCAAAGCCGGCGCAGACTTTGACAAGCTGACAGCCAATGAAGAAGTGTTGGCGTATTTGCCGCCAGCCTGGATTGGCCAAAACATCTTCAGCTATGCGCAGTGGCTGGCGTGTGGCTATGTGGTGAATTGCCCCGAGAGCGCCAGCACCGTGATGATTGACCTGAAAGAAGTCGGCCCGACCTATTACTTTGCGCCGCCGCGGGTGTTTGAGGGCCTGCTGACCACCGTGATGATCCGCATGGAAGACGCGGGCAGCATCAAGCGCAGTATCTTTAATTACTTTATGGCTGTGGCCAAACGCGTAGGCCCTGAGCGCATGGATGGCAAGCCCATCGGCGCATTACAAACGGTTTTGTATGCACTGGGCAACCTGCTGGTGTACGGCCCACTGCGCAACACGCTGGGCTTTAGCCGCGTGCGCGTCGCCTACACCGCGGGTGAGGCGATTGGGCCAGACCTGTTCACGTTTTACCGCTCTATCGGCATCAACATGAAGCAGCTGTATGGCTCAACAGAAACCGCTGTATTTGTCTGCCTGCAACCTGACAACGAAGCACGCGCTGACACGGTAGGTGTACCGATTGCAGGTGTGCAAATCAAGGTGGCAGACAACGGCGAGATCATGGTCAAGTCCGCTGGTTTGCTCAAGGAGTATTACAAAAACCCAAGCGCAACGGCTGAAGTGCTGACGGCCGACGGCTGGTACCACACCAGCGATGCCGGCTTTATTGACGCCACTGGCCATTTGAAAATCATTGACCGCGTCAAAGACGTGGGCCGGATTAAAGGCGGCGCCAACGATGGGGCGATGTTTGCGCCCAAGTATGTGGAGAACAAGCTCAAGTTTTTCCCCTACATCAAAGAAGTGGTGGCTTACGGCGATGGCCGCGACAAGGCCTGCGTCTTCATCAACATTGACTTCGACGCCGTCGGCAACTGGGCCGAAAGGCGCAACCTGCCGTATGCCGGCTACACCGATTTGGCGCAAAAGCCAGAGGT
Organism: Polaromonas sp.; assembly: GCA_040400775.1. GTDB lineage: Bacteria > Pseudomonadota > Gammaproteobacteria > Burkholderiales > Burkholderiaceae_C > Polaromonas. The sequence goes on from JBBAPP010000089.1 coordinate 2,757, forward strand.
CTACCAGCTGATCAAAGAATGCGCTGAAAAAGTCAACGCCGACCTCAGCGCCGACACGCTGCTGGCAGGCTCGCAAGTCAGCCGTTTTTTGATTTTGCACAAAGAACTTGATGCCGATGATGGCGAGCTGACCCGCACGAATAAAGTCAGACGCGGTTTTATTGGTGACAAATACCAGCCGCTGATTGATGCAATGTACAACGGTCAAACCGAGCAGTTTATTGAAACCGTGGTGAAGTTTGAGGACGGTCGCAGCGGTAGCGTCAGCGCGACCTTAAGCATTGGTGACTGCAAAACCTTTGCAGCGGTGAAAGCCGCGGCTTAGCCGCTGGTAGAAAATTATGAGTAAAAAAATCGGTGACGTCATCCTTGACGTGCAAAACATTTCGCTTGCGTTTGGTGGCGTTAAGGCGCTGCAAGACATATCGTTCAATGTCAAAGAGCATGAAATTCGGGCCATCATCGGCCCCAACGGTGCGGGCAAAAGCTCGATGCTCAACTGCATTAATGGCGTGTACCAACCGCAGCACGGCTCAATTACTTTCCGTGGCCAAACCTTTGAGCACATGAACAGCCACCAGGTGGCCGTCATGGGTGTAGCGCGGACCTTTCAAAACCTGGCGCTTTTCAAAGGCATGAGCGTGCTCGACAACATCATGTCGGGCCGCAACCTGAAAATCAAAAGCAATATTTTGCTGCAAGCCCTGCGTATTGGTCCGGCCGAAAAAGAAGAAATGATGCACCGGGAAGCGGTTGAAAAGATTATTGACTTCTTGGAAATTCAGGCGTACCGCAAAACACCCGTCGGCATGTTGCCCTACGGCCTGCAAAAGCGGGTCGACCTGGGCCGCGCCCTGGCGATGGAGCCGCAAGTGCTGCTGCTGGACGAGCCCATGGCCGGCATGAATGTAGAAGAAAAACAGGACATGTGCCGCTTTGTGCTCGACATCAATGACGAGTTTGGGACCACGGTGGTGCTGATCGAGCACGACATGGGCGTGGTGATGGACATTTCAGACCGGGTGGTGGTGCTGGACTACGGTAAAAAAATTGGCGATGGCACACCAGATGAAGTGCGCGCCAATCCAGATGTGATCAGCGCCTATTTAGGCACATCGCACTAGAAATATGACCCCCACTCTTGTCACAACGCGCACTGCGCTGCCCCCCGTGGGGGCTAATTTTTCTAGGGGTGGCCCGTCGAAAAATTGCGTCTTTTTTGTTTGGGAAGTTTGATGGCATTTTTCTTAGAAACTCTACTCGGCGGCCTGATGGCAGGCATGTTGTATTCGTTGGTGGCCCTCGGCTTTGTGCTGATTTTTAAAGCCTCTGGTGTCTTCAACTTTTCGCAGGGCGCGATGGTGCTGTTTGCGGCTTTGGCCATGGCCCGCTTTTCAGAATGGGTTCCGCAGTGGTTCGGTTTTGAAAACAAGGTACTCGGCAATATCGCTGGCTTCATGGCGGCTGCGGTATGTATGTTCATTTTGGCTTGGCTGATTGAGCGGCTGGTACTGCGCCATTTGGTGAATCAAGAAGGCGTGACGCTGCTGATGGCCACGCTGGGCATCACCTACTTTATTGATGGCTTGGGTCAAACCATTTTTGGCAGTGCGATTTACAAAATCGATATCGGCATGCCCAAAGAGCCCGCATTTGTCTTGCAAAACGTCTTTCCTGGCGGGCTTCTGGTTAACAAAGAAGATTTGATTGCAGCGCTGATTGCTGCGGCACTGGTGGCAGCACTCAGTTTGTTTTTCCAAAAAACCTCTACTGGTAGGGCACTGCGTGCTGTCGCCGATGACCACCAGGCAGCGCAAAGCGTGGGGATTCCACTGAACACCATCTGGGTCATCGTGTGGTGCGTGGCAGGCATCACCGCTTTGGTGGCCGGCATGATTTGGGGGTCAAAACTCGGCGTGCAGTTCTCACTGACCACGGTGGCATTACGCGCCCTGCCAGTGATTATTTTGGGAGGCCTGACATCTGTACCCGGCGCGATTATTGGCGGCCTGATCATCGGTGTGGGCGAAAAGTTGTCAGAGGTTTACCTTGGCCCGATGGTGGGCGGCGGTATCGAGATTTGGTTTGCGTATGTGTTGGCTCTTGTGTTTTTGCTGTTCAGACCGCAGGGACTCTTTGGTGAAAAGATCATCGATCGCGTATGAAATACATGATTAACCAATTCATTGGTTTTCTGCCGGGATCGGCAGGGGATGAGCTTTCAGTGCAGGCTAATCTTTGCGAAGTAAATTTAAGCGAAGCGTGCCGGAACTACAAAATAATCGACCGTGTTTGAGGGCAAAAAATGATTTACAGAGAAAACGGCCAATTTAAAACAAGCTACAAGGCAGACCAGCAGATCTTCCCGATTGCGCAAGATCGCTGGTTTTTGCTGGGTTTGTTTTTGTTCAGCGTCATCGCCGTGCCAATGATGGCTGACGAGTACATGTTTCGCGCCATTTTGATCCCATTTTTGATCCTCTCGCTGGCTGCGTTAGGTGTCAATATTCTGGTCGGCTATTGCGGGCAAATCTCGCTCGGCTCGGGTGCGTTTATGGCGGTTGGTGCCTATGCCGCCTACAACACCTATGTGCGGATAGACGGTATGCCGATGATTGTGGCGCTACTGACAGGCGGTTTTTTTGCCACCCTGGTGGGGATATTTTTTGGTATTCCCAGCTTACGCGTCAAAGGCTTGTACTTGGCGGTAGCGACGTTGGCGGCGCAATTCTTTTGCGACTGGGCTTTTTTGCGTATCAGCTGGTTTACCAACAACAGCACATCCGGCTCGGTGGCCGTGTCCAACCTCAGCGCCCTGGGTATACCCATTGACTCACCGCTGAAAAAGTATTTGCTGTGCCTGGGTTTTTTAATGGTGTTTGGTATCTTGGCCAAGAACCTGGTGCGCGGTGCGATTGGCCGCGAATGGATGGCGATTCGCGACATGGACGTTGCTGCGGCCGTCATCGGCATCCGTCCGGTCTACGCCAAGCTCAGCGCCTTTGCAGTCAGCTCCTTCATCATTGGGGTAGCAGGCGGTTTGTGGGGCTTTGTGCACTTGGGCTCATGGGAGCCGGCAGCGTTTTCAATTGACCGCTCATTTCAGTTGTTATTTATGGTAATCATTGGCGGCCTGGGCTCCATCATGGGCAGCTTTTTTGGTGCGGCCTTTATTGTGGTGTTGCCGATTTTCCTGAACCAATTCTTACCTGCTTTTGGCAACCTGATTGGCGTTGTCATCTCAACCGCTGCTGTTGCGCATACCGAGGTCATGATTTTCGGCGCCTTGATTGTCTGGTTTTTGATTGTTGAACCGCACGGCCTGGCGAGGTTGTGGAGCATCGGCAAGCAAAAGCTCAGGTTGTGGCCTTTTCCACATTGAAATTTGTCAGTTTTATTGGTTTTTTGTTCGTTAACCACAGGCACTAGCGTGCCAATATCCAGGAGACTTTGATGAAAATTCATCACATCGTTTTGGCCAGCTTGCTGGCATCCGTTGGCACTGCGGCATTCGCGCAAGCCAAAGAGCAGTTCTTCCCCGTGCTCTCGGGCCGCACTGGCCCGGTCGCGCCAAACGCCACGCCTTGGGCGAATGGCCACAATGATTACATGAAGCTGATCAATGCGCGCGGCGGCATCAACGGCATCAAGACCCTGGTTGAAGAGTGCGAAACCGCTTACGCGACTGACCGCGGTGTGGAATGCTATGAGCGCCTGAAAGGCAAGCACGGCGGCGCCACCGTGTTTCAGCCGCTGTCAACCGGCATCACCTTTGCCCTGACCGAGAAAAACGCTGCTGATAAAATCCCGATGATCACGTCAGGCTATGGCCGCAGTGACTCGCAAGACGGCGGCATCTTCAAATGGAACTTCCCATTGATCGGCCACTACTGGGTGGCTGGCGACACGGTGCTGCAGCATATCGGCAAACAAGCTGGTGGCATGGACAAGCTCAAGGGTAAAAAAATTGGTGTTGGCTACCACGACTCACCGTTCGGCAAAGAGCTACTGCCCATTTTGCAAGAACGTGCTGCACAACACGGTTTTACCCTTTTGTTACTGCCCATCGCAGCGCCCGGCGTTGAGCAAAAAGCCACCTGGTTGCAAGTACGCCAGCAGCAACCTGATTACGTGATTTTGCAAACCTGGGGCGTGATGACCGGTACGGCTGTGAAAGAAGCGCAAGCCGTGGGTTATCCCCGCGAAAAAATGTTTGGTACCTGGTGGTCAGGCGCTGAGCCAGATTTGAAAGACGTGGGTCAAGGCGCCAAAGGCTACAGTGCCGTCATGATGCAACACGGTGCAGAGCCAGGCTCGGCTGTGGTTAAAGAAATCCTTGAAAAAGTCCACGCCAAAGGCCAGGGCACAGGTCCTAAAGACGAAGTCGGCAGCGTACTGTACATGCGCGGTGTGGTGGGTGCGTTGCTGGCCGTTGAGGGTGTACGTGCTGCACAAGAGCGTTTTGGCAAGGGCAAGGTCATGACTGGCGAGCAAGCGCGCTGGGGCTATGAAAACCTGAACCTGACGCAGGCCAAACTGGATGCACAAGGCTTTAAAGGCGTGATGCGCCCGGTGTCAACCAGCTGCGCTGACCACATGGGTTCGGCTTGGGCACGCGTCCACACCTGGGATGGCGCCAAATTTGTTTGGGCCTCTGATTGGCTGCAAGCTGATGAGCAAATCATCAAGCCTTTGGTGAAAAACTCAGCTGAGAAATATGCTGCTGAGAAAAAGCTGACTCGCCGTGCCCCTGCAGATTGCCAGTCGTAAATGTTGCACACCTGCGTGGTCTTGCGCACTTCGTGTCGCTGCGTCCTTCCCGCTTGACGGGGGCGACGCTAGCGGCCTGGCAAAGCCAGTTGCGCGGCCCCTGCTTGCATGCCGGGGCCGCAGTGTTCTTGAATTAGTAAAGTAGTCAACGATTGAAGTTATGACGCAACCCACTCCCATCGTTCTCAACGTCAACGGCATTGAAGTCATTTATAACCATGTGATTCTGGTTTTAAAAGGCGTGTCATTGACTGTGCCTGAAGGCAAAATTGTGGCCATCTTGGGCGGCAATGGCGCGGGTAAAACCACCACATTGCGTGCTGTGTCCAACCTGCTCAAGGGTGAGCGTGGTGAGGTGACCAAGGGCTCGATTGAATTACGCGGCGAACGAATTGAAAATTTGTCACCCTCTGATTTGGTCAAGCGCGGCGTGGTGCAGGTGATGGAAGGTCGCCACTGCTTTGCGCACCTGACGATTGAAGAAAATCTGCTGGTGGGCGCTTACACGGTTAAGAGCAAAGTGCAGATTGCAGCCAACCTGGAGAAGGTCTACGCCTACTTTCCGCGCCTTAAAATGCGCCGCACGTCGCAATCGGCGTACACCTCAGGCGGCGAGCAACAAATGTGTGCGATTGGCCGGGCACTGATGGCCAACCCCAGCATGGTGCTGCTGGATGAGCCTTCAATGGGTTTGGCGCCGCAAATTGTTCAAGAGGTGTTTGAGATCGTCAAAGATCTGAACCAAAAAGAGCGTGTGACGTTCCTGCTGGCCGAGCAAAACACCAACATGGCGCTGAAATATTCTGACTATGGCTACATCATGGAGTCTGGCCGCGTGGTGATGGACGGTATCGCCAGCGAGCTGGCCAACAACGAAGACGTGAAAGAGTTTTACCTGGGCATGGGCGGCGGTGAACGCAAGAGTTTTAAAGACGTCAAAAGCTATAAGCGCCGCAAGCGCTGGTTGGCTTGATTGCCCCCACACTTGCTCGCTGCGATTGATGCGATGCACCTTGCAGGCCGCCGCTTGCCAGAGGCTTCGCTTCTGGCGCCTGTCCAAACCTGCTCAGGCAGGTTTGGGGCCGCAGGCTCCAGCCCCGAGGGGGCCGCTGCGCCTGCGGTTCGGCAAAGCCGTTTCCGCAGCCGCTGTTTGTAATTCTGGATGGACTCGCTCCACCTGGTCTTCGGTATATGAAAAGACTTATATGACAACAAGCCACTACGACTCTCTCGAATCGCGAAGTCCTGACCAACGCGAAGCCGCTCTGCTGGCTGCTTTGCC
>JBBAPP010000090.1:0-3107 GCA_040400775.1 Polaromonas sp.
CACCTCTTCAGCCCGGCGTTGCAGATTGAACGATCCGTTGAAGTTGCGCGCCTCCAGCCACTTGCCCAGTGAATGCCGCAGCAGCTTGCGGCGCTGGCTGAAAGCGACACGTACCAGTTCGCTGAAGAGTTTGACGTCGAGCACACCAGGCACAGCGTGTGGCAACATGCGTACGACAGCGCTGTCAACTCGGGGGGGCGGATCAAAGCTGGTTGGCGGTACGAACAGTACGTTTTCCATGGCGTAGCGCCATTGCAGCATCACACTCAGGCGGCTGTAGTCGCTGGTCGACGGCTTGGCGACCATGCGGTCAATGACTTCTTTTTGTAACATGAAGTGCTGGTCCTCGACGACGTCAACGACATCCAGCAGATGAAATAAAATAGGTGTGGAAATGTTGTACGGCAAGTTCCCGACAATCCTCAGTTTAGTGCTGGCCACATCCGCCAGCGCGCGAAAGTCAACCCGCAGCACGTCTGATTCAATAACCGTCAGTTCAGGCTTTTTGCGCAGCAGCACGGCCAAATCACGGTCCAGCTCAATCACCGTCAGATGCCCCAGACGCTTGACCAGCGGCTGTGTCATGGCCCCCAAACCTGGACCAATCTCAACCATCGCTTGGCCGGCCTTGGGCGCAATGGCGTGAACAATGTCTTCAATGATGCTTCGGTCTGTCAGGAAATGCTGGCCGAAGCGTTTGCGGGGAATATGGCGCATCAATTTTTCGACCAGCCGCCGCTAAAAAAATTAGCCCTCTTGGCGGGCAAGGCGCTACACAAAGTGAGCGAACATGGACGCCACGTCATTGCAGAGGTGGTTCCCGGAATTCCACATAGGCTCTGCCGCGAATTTCTTGCGCCCATACGGCATAGGCGTCATCCAGTTTTTTATCGCGTATCACGCTGCGAACCAGTTCGCGCTGGTCGCGACTCGAAAGCTGAGTCTCGCGGCGCTCCAACACCTGAATCAAATGCACGCCAAAGCGCGACACCACAGGCTCGGAGATTTGGTCAGGCGCCAAGCCGTTCATGGCTTGCTCAAACTCAGGGACAAACATACCAGGATTAGCCCAGCCCAGCTCACCCCCATCTTTGGCCGAACCGTCATCGCTATTTTCGCGGGCAAGAGCAGCAAAATCAGCCTGACCTGCTAGCACGCGTTTTTTAAAATCCGACAACTTTTCTTTGGCTACTGCCTCACGTTGCTGCAGGCTGACGCGCAGCAAAATGTGCCGTGCGCGGGTTTGCATGATGTTGACACCCGGCATGCCAGCCTGACGCTTTTCAACCACTTTCAGAACGTGAAAACCTGCACCGCTGCGGACGGGCCCGGCGATGCCGCCAGTACGCAGTTTTTCAGTCGCTTCTAAAAAAAGCGTCGGGTAGCGCTCAGCACTGCGCAGGCCAAGCTGACCGCCCGATGCGCGCAACGATGGTTCAGAAAACTCGTTCACCAAAGCCACGAAATCAGTGCCTGCTTTGGCACGCTCAGCGGCCAGTTGGGCTTTGGCTTGCAAAGTAGCGACTTGCTCTGGCGTGGCGTTTTCTGGCACAGCCACCAGAATTTGTGCCAGGTTGATGTCCATGGCTGCTGCATCGGTGCTGCCTTCTTGGTCACGCAAAAACTGGTCTATATCAGCATCGGTCACCTTAACGCGCGCTTCTACCTCACGCTGGCGAAAACGGCTGACCAGCAGCTCGTCACGCAGGCTTTCACGGAATTTTTCGTACACCAGACCGTCAGCGGTCAAACGCTTTCGCAGCTCCTCAACCGTCAGTTGGTTTTGCTGCGCAACGCCCATTACGGCGTTATCAATGGCGCTTTCTTCTATCCGCAAACCAGAAAACTTCGCCTCTTGCAGCTGCAACTTGTCGGCAATCAGCCGCTCCAGCACCAGCCGGGCCAATTCGTCACGCGGCGGCATGGCTGTACCGGCTTGCGTCAGTTGCTGCTCGGTGCGCAGCAGATTGTTGCGCACTTCGTTGTTGGTCACGGGTTCAGAGTTAACCAGCGCCACAATGTAGTCGGCCGAACGCTGCCGGCCAAGCAGCGGATTGCTGGTCACGGCTGGCGGTGTTGACAGGCGCAGCGGTCCCGTCGATGGCCGCAGCGTTTGCGCTTGGGCCAGCAGGCAAGGCAACACCAGCAGCAGGGCTGCCAGTGGGCGCGTCAAACCAAAATTCACACTGTTGTTGTGGCGTTGCACAAGGTCATTAGTCATAGGTTGTAAAGCGGCTTGGTACGGTTATCTGGTCACGCAAAATCTGGTAGCGGGGAACATTGGCCTTGAGCGTGTCAAGCGGGTTCACGCCCAAGCGTGAAAAGCCGACCAGCTCAAGCAGAAACAGAATACGGGTGTTGGCCGCGGCGACACCAATTTGCGTGCGCTGCAACACCACGCGGCCAATCCAGCAGCAACCATCGTACTCAAGGCCGACGATGGCATCTACCAATTTTTTGTCCTGCAAACTGTAATTGAGCCGACCCACGCCATAGTAACGCTCGCCGCCCTGCCCGTTGCCAGCGCCCAAATCTTTGCCTTTGTCGCCCCACAGGTCGTTGATCGGCCACTGCCAGCCCAGATCCAGCGAGTTACTGATGTCGCGCTGGCGGCGTATGGCAGCACTCACCACGCGGTAGTTGCTGGGGTTGTAACGTACACCAAAGATTGCGCGCTCAGACTTGCTGACTTTTTGGTTGTACTGCAAGGTGCCATCAAGCGCCCATTCAGGCCGCCAATGGATTGACGTACCAAACAGCAAATCGCTGATGCGGTCTGTCAACGGCAAGCCGCCGGGCAGCGTGACTTTTTGGTCGGCAAAGCGCAGCCGCTGCGCCACACCCACGCGCATTGTCTCAGCCCCGGTGTCAGGGTTAAGCAGGCGTGATGTTGCGCCCAGCGTGAGCAGATTGGCGTCTGAGATGCGGTCATTGCCAACGAAATGGTTTTCAGTAAACACCGTGGCAAAGTTGAAGTCATTCGCTCCCGAATCGTAATTGGGCAACTGCGACTGGTCACGGTACGGCGTGCGGACATAAAAGGCTCTTGGCTCCAGCGTCTGCGTAAAGTTGCGGCCAAAATAACTGGCTTGTCGCTCAAACACCAA
>JBBAPP010000090.1:3207-8793 GCA_040400775.1 Polaromonas sp.
CCAGCGTCTGCGTAAAGTTGCGGCCAAAATAACTGGCTTGTCGCTCAAACACCAAGCCGCTGTCCAGGCTAAAAGTAGGCGCAACACGCGATGCGCTGGTAGCACCACCCAGCATAGGCGTATGAAATGTATAGCTGGTCGCGTGCAGTTGCAGCTTGGGCGTGATGTAACCGCCCGGTGCGAGCCAAGGGCGGCTGATCTGCGCTGTCGACACGGCCCGGTCGCTGTTGGGTTGGTTGGTGAGCAGCCGGTCTGATGAAAAACGCGTGAAGTCGCCTGACGCTGACCAGTTAAAACCGCTCACGCCTGCCACGGGTACGTTGACCCGGGTGTAGGCCGCCGTCACCTGCGGCAGCCTGTCATAAGGCGGCACGATAACCGACAGCGGGTCTTGCAGGGTTTGCCATTTCAGCGCCCGTACAGAGGTCGTCAGGAAGCCGCGGCCCCAGCTTAAATTGGCATCACTTGACAACAACCGCTGTGTCAGCGAACCGCCGCTGATCGGAAAATCACGCCAGTAGTTGTTGTCGCTGACGCGCTTTAAATTCAGGTTCAAACCGAGGTTACCGACTTGCGACAAACCCGTGTCTAAGGTTTCCCTGTGCGCCAGGTCATACGACCAGCGGTTGAAATTTCTTATCGAATCTCCTGGCAAGAAGTTGGTACGTAAACGCCCCGAGTAATCGCGCTCCAGGTAACGCGCATCAGCACCCAGATTAATGCCGCGTTTGCTCATCACGGTGGTGGTCAGCGTCGCATCGCGGTTCGGTGCCAGGTTGAAATAATACGGTTGGCTGACCTCAAAACCGCTGGTGCTGTCGAGGTTAAACGTGGGCGACAACAACCCCGATTTACGCTTGTCACTGAGCGGGAAGCTGACCGTCGGGAAAGCCAGGATCGGTACGTTTTTAAAGCGCAGCACTGCGCCTGTGGCTACGCCGGTATCAGACTCTCGGTCGAACTTAAAGCTGGTACCGCTGAGCACCCAGGCGGGTTCCCAAGTTTTTTCATCGGTTCGCTCGCAGGTGCTGAAAGTGGCGTCGCGCGCCACCAGGCGCTGGTCATCGACAAAGTCAATCCGCTGCGCCGTGCCATTGCCGCTGTTGGATAAAAACCGATAACTGGGCGTTAGAAAGTATCCCTCAAAAGTATCAATTTTCAGTTGCAGCTCAGGGCCATTGAACAAATTTCCGCCGCTGTTCAGGCGCACATTGCCGCGGCTGGTGACCTGGTCATTGGGCTGGTAGTATTCGATCCGATCAGCGCGTATGGCGTTTTTGCCGCGCCGTAATTCGGCGTTGCCATCGACGATGGTTTCCAGATCGGCACGACCTGAAATACGGTCACCAAAGACAAAGCTGGGCGGCGTGCTGCCCGGCACTTTGGGCGGCGTTTCTACCAGCATGGGGGTGCTTTTTAAAATCAGTGGTGCATCGTCAATAGCCGCGGGCAAGTCTGATCCAGCTAAAGCCAGCGCCCGTGCTGGCGTGATCAGCATCCCCAGACCGGTGGCAGATACCAGACAGAGAACGGCACGACGCACCGAGGAAGAAATAAAAAGCTGGCGGGATGCGCGGCGCATCATGAGTAAAAGGTAAACCCGTTTGTAGAATCAGGGATGATTATCCATGACCGCCCAGCCGCCGAAGCGCTCACACCATGAGCGCCGCAGCCACACCCGCCGACACGCCAGCCACCGCCCCCATTGCGTGGACAGACCCGGCCCGCGAACAGGCTTTTAAAATCTGGCTGCTAGCTGTAGCGACCAGCCATAGCCTGGACAAGGCCAGCTTGCGCTTGGCCTCGGCTGATGCAAGTTTTCGGCGCTATTTCAGAATTGACGGGTACCACGCGGGCAGTTGCATCATCATGGACGCGCCACCTGACAAAGAAGACTGCCAAGCGTTTGTGAAAGTCGCTGGTCTGATGGCTGAAGCCGGCCTTCACGCTCCGCGCGTGCTGGCTTGGGACACCAGTGCAGGCTTCATGTTGCTGAGCGACTTGGGCGCACAAACCATGATGGAAGTCATAGCTCCGCCGCTGCCAGTTGACGCGACGGCTCAAGCCACAAATGCGCACTACTTGCTGTATCAGCAGGCCACAGACGCGCTGGTGCGCTGGCAACTGTCGTCCCAACCTGGCGTGCTGCCGCTTTATGACGATGCGCTACTGTCCCGTGAATTGGCGCTGTTCCCCGACTGGTACGTGGCGCAGCACCGCAACTTTTCTTTGACAACTGCCCAGCAAACTGTACTTAGCGACGCCTTTAAACACATCAAAGCCAGTAACTTGCAATCGCTGGGCGGAGCGCAGGTGTTTGTACATCGGGATTACATGGCCAGGAACTTGATGGCTCCCACGCTTGTCGATTCGCGTATTTCGCTGCCCCCCGAGGGGGCGCATTTCCCTAGGGGCGGTCCGCCGGAAAATACCATGTCAACACCACCTGCTGCCCATGGTTTAGGAATTTTGGATTTTCAAGATGCCGTTTACGGCCCCATCACCTACGACATCGCCAGTCTGATGCGCGATGCATTTTTGACCTGGGAAGAGGACTTTGTGCTCGACATCACCGTGCGCTACTGGCAAAAAGCCCGCAAGGCCGGACTGCCGGTAGGCGACGACTTTGGTGAGTTTTACCGCGCGGTGGAGTGGATGGGCTTGCAGCGCCACCTGAAAATTCTCGGTATCTTTGCCCGCCTGACGCTGCGCGACGGCAAACCCAAGTACCTGGCCGATACGCCACGTTTCATCAAATACGTGCGCGCCGCTGCCGCCCGATATCGTCAGTTAGGCCCGCTGATGGTACTGCTGGACGCGATTGAAGGCAACGCGACTCGGGTGGGGTACACGTTTTAAAGTTTGAAATGCCCCTCCCAGGCGCGACCTGGGATCCATGCCCCATAGCCACATCAATATGGCGTTGTCTAAAGACCACAGCGAATGGCGGACCAAGTCCGTCAAGACACTCGGGGGAGATTACTTTTGCAGTCGCAAACTTGCCAGCCGCTGGTACGCAGCGCCCCCGGCTTGCACCGGCAACTGCTGCTTGGCCTGCAAGTAATGATGTGTAAACACGTCCAAATACGCTTCCAAAGTTTGCGCAGCCAGCGCCTCACCACCCAGCGCAAGGCACATCGCTGCGACTTCTGACGTGCAAAAGTGCGCCTCCCGTTGTGAGCGCCGCAGCTTGTAGCTTGACAACTGGGCGCTATGCAAACTGAGTACCGGCAGCTGGTCTAAATAGGGGCTTTTGCGAAACATCTTGCGCGCCTCCGGCCAGGTCGCGTCTAGCAGCACAAACAGCGGGCGTTTGCCCTCCGCGGGATGCACCTCCGTAAGCACCCGCTGACTGGCCACAAACTCGCCAGGAAAGACCAAATAGGGTTGCCACTGTGGGTCTGCCAGCAAAGCCAGCAGCGCAGGCTCAACCGCCGTCCGAGCCCAGCCAAAAGCAAAGGTGTCGCGCACCACATCCGCCACCAACCAGCCGGTGTTGCTGGGTTTCAACGCCTCAATATCTGCCATGACCAAACACACACCCGCATGACATGGCAGATCCGGCCGCATCGGACACAGGCAGTGGCTAAGCACCAAGCGGCAACCCGAACAACGCTCAAGCTTAGAACCACCGCGCGCCAAAAATGGCTTGGTGCTGCGCGCTAGCCGGTCTGTACGCAGGCGGCTAACGGCGTGGGGCTGAGGCGACTGTGTCAAATTTGCTGTTGAGGATAGGCGCTACTGACAGATAAATTTATGGCATGGAAACAGCCACCCTTAAGCCGTTTTAGCAGGCCTGTACAACGCACAAATTTTATTGCCGTCAGGATCGCGCAGGTAGGCCAGGTATAAGCTACCCATCGGGCCATCACGAAAGCCTGGCGGCTCTTCGCAGCTTGTACCGCCGTGCGCCAGACCTGCTGCGTGAAAAGCATCGCCCTGCTCGGCTGACCTGACCACAAACCCGATGGTGCTGCCATTGCCATGCGTGGCCGGCGCACCGTCGATAGGCGTAGAAATAGCAAACGTGCCGGTCGGGCTGCGGTAAAAGTAACGCTGCCTATTGGGCACGCCAGGAGGGATACCCAGCGTACCCAAAAGCGCATCGTAAAAGTTGCGTGAGGTTTCAAGATCGTTTACGCCTAGCATCACATGACTGAACATAGTTGCCTCCATGGGGGGGTGTTATTGAGAAGTGTTGAACGCTGAGGTGTTTAACCATCAAATGGTAGCTCATGGCTGGGCGACGAACTGTCGCCAAAGCACGCTTAAACGGGTTGAATTTGCCGGCCTAGTCGCAAAAACTTGCCACCATTTGCACCACCCTACTGGGCCAGCCGCTGCACTCCGGTGCTGCTTCTGTCAGACTAGGCTGTTTTGGATTTGATGAAACAGCCCATGCCCGCTACAACACCTGGTTTAAAACCGCGCACCACTTTTCGGCGACTTTTACCAGATCGCTGGTACTGGCTGGCGTTCGGCCTGCTTGGCTTGGGCGCGCTGTGCCTACCAGCCGCCAGCCCAGCGCTGGCAGCGCCCACCACCAAACCAGAAGCCTTAGCTGCCACCACACCCGAGGCATTGGCGGTTGACCGATCCCTGTACAGCAGCCAAACCTTTGACTGGTACGACACCACGAGAGACCGCAGCGTGCCAGCCAAGCTCTACCTGCCAGTTGGACCGCTCAAACCTGGGACGCTGCCTTTGGTGGTTTTTTCGCACGGCATTGGCGGCTCGCGTGACGGCTACAGTTACCTGGGCAGCTACTTTGCCGCCAATGGCTACGCCAGCCTGCATGTGCAACATGTAGGAAGCGACCGCCAACTTTGGTTTGGCAGCCCTTGGAGCCTGGTTTTTCGCTTGACTGAAGCTGCGCAAGAAACCGAGGCACTGAACCGCGTCAAAGACATGAAGTTCGCCCTCAGCCGCCTGTTAGCCGATCCGCTCGGCAGCAGCATCGACACCCAACGCCTGGTGGCGGCTGGCCATTCATATGGCGCCAACACCAGCATGCTGCTGGCCGGTGCGCAGGTCAGCCAGACGCCGTACGCCACCAAAGATACCCGCTTTAGCGCTGCTATTTTGATATCAGCCCCACCGTTTTACGGTTTTGGTGATCCGCAAAATATCGTCTCAAGCATCGACGTACCGACCCTGCACATCACTGCCACGGCAGACGACATTCAAATACCTGGCTACAACTCCGGCATGGCTGACCGCCTGGCGCTGTACCAAGCCACCGGGCAAAGCAGCCGTGCGGCCAAAGTACTGGCCGTCTTCAAAGACGGCTCCCACAGCATCTTTACTGACCGCATGGGTACAGGGGGCATAGCGCTGAATCCCAAAGTCAAAGTCGCTACCCGCCAGCTGGCACTGGCGTTTTTAAACACCCTGCACGCCAAAGACCTGCTGGCGCTGGAGAAATGGTCCGGGCAACATGCAGACATCGTGGCCCGCTTTGAGAGGGCTGCGCTTTAGGCCTGATGCGCTGTCATATGGAGTAAACCTAGAAAAAGCAGTTGACCGCTCGCTGCCCTTTCGCAGACCGCATGAAGGTTCAGCTTTTGAGCGTAGCTGGCGATCACC
>JBBAPP010000091.1:0-8777 GCA_040400775.1 Polaromonas sp.
ACGACAACAGGAATCACAATCCTGGACTCTACCAACTGAGCTACAGCCACCGTAAGATTTAGATTATAGCGGCTACTGTGTGGTGCTAGGCTCTGCACCTGACAGTTGATCTGCTTTTGCGCGCACTGGCTTGGCTACTTTGATGTCGGTTTTGAAGCGCTCCTTGAGAAGGTTGTAATACGCCATGCTCTCGGCGGATGTCCACCACTCGGCATATTGGGTACGCTCTTGCTTGGCGGCGGCTTCTAGCGATGCTTCTCGCGGCAGAACTTTGAGGACTTTGACAATCGCGTAGCCTTGTGCGCCCAAGTCAACGCCCACCAACACAGGCAAGGCTGCGGCGTCGGCGCGTAGCGCTGCGTCAACGGCGGCAGGAGCTTGCTTTTGCGGCTGGTCGCGTGACACGGCTAGCGTATCTGACAGCACCGCAGTGGCGGGTGTGGCCTTCCATGCTGCCAGTTTGGCGATGCCCTCTTTACGGGCTTCATCAGCACCACGCTGGGCCAGCCAGCGCTGGCGGACGATGTCTTTGACTTCGTCCAAGGGCTTGGTGCGGGCCGCTATGTACTGCGTCACGCGGCCCGAAATCAGTTGATTGGGGGCCACTTCAACTGCTTCAGTGTTACGTTTTTTTTCAATCGTATCAGCTGAGAAAATCGCATTCAAAAACTTGGGATTGGCCAAAGCACCGGTTGCGCCGGGCGCAGGCTTGCGGGCGATACCAGTGGCGGTTTTTACTTCGAGTTTCAAACGGTCAGCGGTGGGCTTTAGGCTGTCGGCCTGCTCGTACACCGAGTTGGTAAAACTTTCAGCTGATTCCGTGAATTTCTTTTGCGCTTGCTGCTTTTTTACCTCAGCCTCGAGCTCGGATCGCATCTCCTCAAAGCTGCGCTGCTTGGGCGCTTTGATGTCGGTCAGTTTGATGATGTGGTAGCCAAACTCTGACTCGACCACATCGCTGATGTCACCTTTTTTCATGGCAAAGGCCGCATCTGCAAACGGTTTGACCATGGCGTCACGGGCGAAAAAGTCAAGATCACCACCAGACGGTGCTGAGCCTGGATCCTGCGAATTCTTGCGAGCCACATCGGCAAAAGTATCAGGAGATTTTTTCACCAGTGCAGCCAGTTCTGTGGCTTTGGCTTTGGCCTTTTGACGGTCTGCCTCAGGTGCGCTTTGGGATGCTGCAATCAACACATGGCTTGCGCGGCGCTCTTCTTTGCCGCTCAAGCGTTGTACGTTTTGGTCGTAATAGCTTTTGAGATCTGCCTCAGCAACCAGCAGACTCTTTTTTATCGTCTCAACGTCAAACAGCAGATACTCGATAGTGGCCTGCTCTGGGGCTTGAAACAAGCTGGCATTGGCTTTGTGAAACTGCGCCAAGTCGACATCGGTCGGGGTCAACTTGGCGGCGTAGTCGGCGGTTGCAAAACGTGCGATTTGAATTTCGCGTCTTTCAAAATAAGCATTCAGCGATGTGTCGGCAGCCACTTTTGAAGAAAACCCAGACCCCACCATCCCCATCAACACCTGCCGGGTGGACAAGTCAGTCCGCACATTGGC
Organism: Polaromonas sp.; assembly: GCA_040400775.1. Classification (GTDB taxonomy): domain Bacteria; phylum Pseudomonadota; class Gammaproteobacteria; order Burkholderiales; family Burkholderiaceae_C; genus Polaromonas. The sequence goes on from JBBAPP010000091.1 coordinate 1,564, forward strand.
TTCAAACATTTCGGGGCTCATACCCTGACCACTCAGCAGCTGTTTATAGCGCTCCATATCAAGCGTACCATCAGGCCTGCGCAGGGCGGCAATGTCGGGGTTACTTTGCAGCTCACGCGCCAAGCGCTGGTCGCTGGTATTGAACCTTGATTTGGCAGCCGCAGCGGTCAAGACGCGGTCTCGTACCAATCGCTCCAACGTAGCGTATTTGGCTTCAGATGAATCCAGCAGTTTGACATCCAGCGAAGGCATCTGCGCCTTGAGCTTGTCAACCTCACGCAGATGCGCCCTGTCCCATTCGGACTGTAATATTTCCAGGCCATCAACTTTGGCAACCACCGGGCTTTTGTCTTTGGACTGGCTATAGCCGTCAAGGCCGAACAAAACAAAGGACGGTACGATCAGCAAAAATAGCAGACCCATGGTGATCTTGGTGTGCTTGCGAATGAAATCAAACATCAGAAAAGTCCTGTGCGGCTGTCAAAAAATACTACGATCGCCAAAAACAAAAAAGGCGAACGGTATGTTCGCCTTGGCTCAGGTTATTTAAACACTTGGGCGGGTGGTGGGTGCTGACGGGCTCGAACCGCCGACCTACGCCGTGTAAGGGCGCTGCTCTACCAACTGAGCTAAGCACCCCGCCTTAAATTTTTAAAAAAACTGGCATCTGTCCTGTATCAGTTCAAAGCGTCTTTGAGCGCTTTGCCCGGACGGAACTTTGGAACCTTGGCAGCCTTGATTTTAATCGCATCGCCAGTGCGTGGGTTACGGCCCACGCGAGCCGCACGTCGGGTCACGACAAAAGTACCAAAACCCACCAGAGACACAGAGCCTCCTTTTTTCAGGGTTAATTTGACCGCTCCAATCGTGGACTCCAGCGCGCGAGTGGCCGCAGCTTTGGAAATATCGGCGTGATTGGCAATGTGCTCGATCAGTTCTGTTTTGTTCACAAAAGATCCCTCGTTATTAAGTTAATCTGGTTGCCTGTAAAACTGAGCAAGGAACATCAGTGTTAAAAGTCAGTGCGAAGCAATATCGGTGGCTTGGTAACTGAACCACATTAAAACCATGGACATCAATTGTGTCAACAGAGCATTTAATTTGTAGTCCGGCGGGATGAAATTCTAGTCGTTATTTTGCAGGCCCTAAGAATTTGAAAGTTTTAAAAATCCTAGGTTGTAAAAGGCTACAGAATCAGCAAATTACGCAAGGGCAGCGGCAATGGCTTTGCCCACATCGGCCGTCGAGGCCGTGCCGCCCAGGTCAGGCGTACGCGGGGCACCACTGCCTGGCGCTAAGACTTTTTCGATGGCCGCCAACACCGCATCATGCGCCTCTTTGTGGCCTAAAAACTCCAGCATCATCGCGCCGCACCAGATTTGCCCAATCGGATTGGCAATCTGTTGACCAGCGATGTCTGGCGCTGAGCCATGGACAGGTTCAAACAAAGACGGAAACTTGCGCTCAGGGTTCAAGTTGGCGCTGGGCGCAATGCCGATAGTGCCAGTGCAGGCCGGCCCAAGGTCGCTCAAAATATCACCAAACAGGTTGCTCGCCACCACCACATCAAAAAAGTCTGGCCGCTGCACAAAGTGCGCTGTCAGGATGTCAATATGAAATTTATCAAGCTTGATGTCTGTGTAGTTTTTGGCCATCTCCACCACACGTTCGTCCCAATATGGCATGGATATTGAAATGCCGTTGGACTTGGTCGCACTGGTCAAATGCTTTTTTGGCCGCGACTGCGCCAGCTCAAACGCGAACTTGAGCACGCGATCAACCCCGATACGGGTAAACACTGATTCTTGCAACACAAACTCGCGTTCAGTACCGGGGAAGGCCCTGCCGCCGATACTGGAATACTCGCCTTCGGTGTTCTCGCGCACGATGTAAAAGTCAATCTCCCCCGGCGCACGCGCGCTGCCGTCGCGGCGCACCACCGGCGCAATGATGCCAGGCATCAAACGCGCGGGGCGCAGGTTGATGTACTGGTCAAACTCGCGGCGAAACAAAAGCAACGAGCCCCAAAGCGACACGTGGTCGGCAATCTTGTCTGGCCAACCGACAGCGCCAAAGTAAATCGCATCATGGCCACCAATTTGGTCTTTCCAGTTGTCGGGCAGCATTTGGCCGTGCTTTTCGTAATAGTCCCAGCTTGAAAAATCAAAATGGTCAAACTGCAAATCAATACCAAACTTGCTGGCAGCGGCTTGCATCACGCGAATACCTTCAGGCATGACTTCTTTGCCAATGCCGTCGCCAGCGATGACTGCAATACGTTTTTTACCCATGGTGATCTCTTTCTTTGTTAAGGTCGGTCATAAAAAAATTCAAGGCTTGAGGGATCAAAAGTTCAGGCGCTTCTTCAGCAATGTAATGGCCGCACGGCAAGCTGTTGCCCGTCACTTGTACTGCCCGGTCGCGCCACAGGCGCAACACGTCAAAGCATTGACCGACAGCGCCATGTTGGCCCCACAAAACATTGACGGGTTGCACCAGTTTGTGGCCCGCGGCAACATCGGCACGGTCATGCGCCAAATCAATCGTGGCACTGGCACGGTAGTCCTCACAAATTGCCTGGGCTGTACCCGCTATTTGGGCGCAGCGCTCGTATTCAGCCAGCGCATCAGGTGCAAAAGCAGCCAGGCCGGCGTGCCGCTTGCCCATCACGCTGCGCACATAGCGCACAGGGTTGGATTCAATCAATGCTTCAGGCAATGGCGGCGGTTGAATCAGAAAAAACCAGTGCCAGTAGGCGCTGGCAAAAGCTTGTGTGGTGTTTTCGTACATCGCCAGCGTGGGCGCAATATCCAGCAGCATGAGTCGTGTAACACGCGCTGGGTGGTCAAGCGCCAGCCGATGTGCCACACGCGCCCCCCGGTCATGCGCGAGCACGCCAAAGCGCTCAAACCCATAGTGCTGCATCACAGCTACAGCATCAAGAGCCATTGCACGTTTTGAATACGCCGCGTGTTCAGCATCACTTGGCGGTCGGCCAGAATCACCATAGCCGCGTAAATCCATCATCACCAGCGTGTAATGCGGGGCCAGTGCTGGCACTACAAGATGCCACATGGCATGGGTTTGCGGGTGGCCGTGCAGCAGCAGCAAAGGTGGGCCACTGCCGGCTCTGCGGGTGTGCAACAGTCCAAAAGAACTTTCGACTTTAGCAACAGGAAAGTCGCGTAAATTTTTCATTTCAAATTATTGCGCTGGCGGCGACGCCTTGGCACCACGCACCACCAGGCTCACGCCTAATGCGGTAATCGCCGTACCGACAATCGTGGCAAGTGTGATCGGCTCTGCAAACAGCAACCAGGCCATCAACGCCGTACAGGGCGGCACCAGATAAAGCAGGCTTGTCACCGCGGTTGCTGCGCCGCGTTGGATCAGCATGTACAAGAGTGATGAGCCGCCGAGTGTCAACACCAGCACGGACCAAGCCAGTGCGCCGATGAATTGGGGCGTCCAGGTCACGGTTTCCGTTTCAAACAGCGCCAACGGCAGCGTGACTGCAAAAGCTGCAGCAATTTGAACCGCATTGGCACCGCGCACGTCAGCCGGCTCTACATACTGCTTTTGGTACAGCGTGCCTGCGGTAATGCTGAGCAGCGCAATACTGATGGCCACCAGGCTAAAAGTGGTGACTTCTTGCACGTCTTGCGAGTTGCCAAATTTGTGCGACAGCACCAAAAACAGACCCCCCAAACCAAACACCAAACCGAGCCACTGGCGCCGTGTGACTTTTTCTGCACTACCCGCAGTGGATGCCATGCTGGAGACCCAAAGCGCCGTCAGCACCGGCTGTAAACCCACCATCAGCGACGCTAAGCCAGAGCCCATGCCGACCTTGATGGCAACCCAAACCCCGCCCAGGTAACCGGCATGCATCAATATGCCGCTGACAGCCAAATGCAAGCACTGCTGCCTGCTGCTTGGCCAACTCACGCGCGCCAGCGCAATCCAGACTAAAAAACACAGCAACGACAGGGCATATCGAATCGACAGAAAAGTCAGCGGCGGCGCGTAGGGCAAGCCGTATTTGGCGACGACAAAACCAGTGCTCCAGATCAGCACAAAGACGGCGGGCATCGCCCGAAACAACAAGCTGGCATTTGCCGCCAATGACAGTTTTTCAGCCACTGGTTATTTGGCTTGCTTGCGGATTTCAGGAATCGCTTTTTGCAAGTAGTACACCATCGACCAGACCGTCAAAATCGCCGAAGCCCAAATCAGCCAAGTACCCCAGACATGGGTGTTTATGACGCCAAACAAAATACCGTCGTAGAGCAAGAAAGGAATCGCTGTCATTTGCACGGCTGTTTTGATTTTGCCAATCATGTGAACCGCCACGCTTTTGGTCGCACCTATCATCGCCATCCATTCGCGCAGGGCGGAAATAGCGATCTCGCGGCCAATGATGATGAGCGCCACAAACACATCAGCACGCTGCAAATACACCAATACCAAGAGCGCCGCACAAACCAAAAACTTGTCAGCCACCGGGTCTAAAAAAGCGCCAAAAGATGATGTCTGGTTTAGCTTGCGGGCCAAATAGCCGTCCAGCCAGTCCGTGGCGGCAAACACCACAAACATCACCGACGCTACCAAATTGCGTTTTTCTTCAGGGATGTCCAAGTAAAAAACACCGACGATAAGTGGAATCGCAATGATGCGCGTCCAGGTCATGATGGTGGGAATAGTCCAAAACTTCATTGGGCACTTCTATACATTCATTTTTCGAGCAAATCGCTGCGTTGCGCGGTGCTGGCAATCCTCATGCCACAAGTGCATTCAGGTCGCTGCGCTCCGTGCGCCTTGCACTTCATCGCGAAAAGCTGAATTTCTAGAAGTGCCCACACAGCATTTTGGCACGAGCCACAACGGCTACTAATTTAATAGCTGCTTTCGCTCGTATTTATTGGTCTGTCGGCTAATTTTATGCCTATAAAAAGACTTTTTAGTGGTTTTAGACAATTTTTAAGCCACTCAATGCAAGGCCCGGTAAATCTCCTCGGCCAGCTCTTTGGAAATACCATCCACCGTGGCAATGTCTTGCGCGCTGGCCGAGGCAATGGCGCGTATGCCGCCAAAGCGTTGCAACAAACTGGCGCGCTTTTTGGGGCCAATGCCTTCAATGTCTTCCAGCTTGCTGGCACCTGTCCGCACGTTGGCTCGCTTGGCGCGCATACCGGTGATGGCAAAGCGGTGTGCTTCGTCGCGGATTTGCGCAATCAGCATCAATGCGGCCGAATCGCGCCCCAGATAAATTTTGTCACGGCCATCGGCAAACACAAGTTCTTCCAGGCCAACCTTTCGACCCTCACCTTTTTCAACGCCTGCAATCAACCCCAAGTCCAAACCCAACTCAGTAAACACTTCACGCGCCATGCTCACCTGGCCCTTGCCGCCGTCCACCAGCACCAGGTCTGGCAAACGTGCGTCATTGTTTTTCACAGCCTCGGCCAGCTTGCTGTAGCGGCGCGTCAGTACCTGGCGCATGGCGGCGTAGTCGTCGCCCGGCGTGATGCCTTCAATGTTGTAGCGTCGGTATTGGGCGCTTTGCATTTTATGTTCATGAAACACCACACAAGATGCCTGGGTGGCCTCACCGGCCGTGTGCGAGATGTCAAAACACTCGATGCGCAGGGTCGCCAAATCATCGAGCGACAAGTCCATCGCTTCCGCCAGCGCCCGGGTGCGGGCTTGCTGGCTGCCCTGCTCTGCCAGCAGCCGGGCCAGTTGCAGCTCGGCGTTTTTCATCGCCATGTCCAGCCAGATACGGCGCTGCTCGCGTGGCTGGTGGATGGCGGCAAACTTCACACCGCTCTGGGCGATGAGCGCTGCAATCAGTGCCTTGTCGACCGGCTCGCTGCACACCAGCATAGGCGGCACGGACACGTCAATGTAGTGCTGCGCAATGAAGGCCTCCAGGACCAAAGCTTCAAGCGGTTTGGCATGTGTTGCAAGCGTTTCTTCCGCTTCAATTTCAGCATCCAGTTCAGCTACGTCTACTGCGTTTTCAATGTGCGTCGGAAAGTACGGCCGGTCGCCCAAATGCCGTCCGCCGCGGACCATCGCCAAGTTCACGCAGGCTTTGCCACCCTGCACTTTCACGGCCAGTATGTCCACATCCTTGTCACCGCCTATCTCCATCGACTGCTGATGCAATACCTTGGACAACGCAGACATTTGGTTGCGCAATTCGGCGGCTTGTTCAAACTCGAGCTTGTCAGCGTACGCCAGCATTTGCTGCTCCAGGCCGGTCAATATCTCTTGCGTTTCCCCCTGTAAAAACTTCTCAGCATTGGCTACGTCTTGGGCATACGCTTCAGGCGAAATGTGGCCTACGCATGGTGCCGAGCAGCGTTTAATTTGGTACAGCAAGCACGGTCTGCTGCGGTTGTTGAAGACCGTGTCTTCACAAGTACGCAACTTGAAGACTTTTTGTAGCAGCAAGATACTTTCTTTTACCGCCCAAGCGCTGGGGTACGGGCCAAAGTACTTGTGCCTTTTCTCCACTGCACCCCGGTAGTAGGCCACCCTGGCAAACGGATGCGTCGCCAGCTTTAAATACGGGTAGCTTTTGTCGTCCCTGAACAAAATATTAAAACGCGGATTCAGCGTTTTGATCAGGTTGTTCTCCAGCAGCAGTGCTTCTGCCTCGGAGCGCACCACGGTGGTTTCCATCCGCGTGATTTTTGTCACCATGTGGCCAATACGCGTACCGCCATGGTTTTTTTGAAAGTAGTTGGAGACGCGCTTTTTCAGGTTACGCGCCTTGCCGACGTACAGCACGCCGCCTTCAGCATCAAAGTAGCGGTAAACGCCTGGCAGCGCAGGCAGTGCAGCAACTTCTTCAAGCAAGGCTGGCGAAAATTCAAAATTTTTGGACATTATCCGAGATTGTCCATCAGGATTCAGGTGTTTGGCGAGGCGAGTTGCGAGGCAGTTTGGTCACTGGTGAGGATCCGATAGCCTGACTATCGGTGACGAAGCAATGGCCGAAATGGCCGTAAATCGACCGCCAGACACTGCGTAGGCGCGAAGCGCCGCCTGATCGTCAATCTCGGATCATGTATTGTGGACAATCTGCGGATGCGTTCACTCCAATGGGATATTTTCTGCAAAGTCGTTGATAACTTTGGCGACATAGGTGTTTGCTGGCGGCTGGCTGCTGACTTGGCAGCCCGTGGCCAGCGCGTCAGGCTGTG
>JBBAPP010000092.1:0-4410 GCA_040400775.1 Polaromonas sp.
ACGCTGTGGTCGGGGCAGGCCGGGTAGCCGGGCGCGGGTCGAATGCCCTGGTATTTTTCGCCGATCAAGTCGTTTACTTCCATCTGCTCACCAGCCGCGTAGCCCCACAAATCCTGCCGCACGCGCTGGTGCATGCATTCAGCAAAAGCCTCGGCCAAGCGGTCGGCCAGCGCCTTGAGCATGATGGACGAGTAGTCGTCGTGGTCGTCCTGGAAGTACTTTTCTTTCTTTTCAGCGCCCAGGCCCGCAGTGACAGCAAAAACGGCGATGTAATCGTCAATTTTATCTATCTTTGGCTGTTTTTGGGTGTCATTTTGGCCTTCAGAGCAATGGATACGGGCGCGAGCAGCTATTAATTCAGGAGTAAAAATTTTCGGCGCCACAAAGTCTGCCAGGCAGCGGCTGGGCCGCATCACACCGTCAATCGCCGTTTTTTCAGTCTGCTGGCGCAAGCCGTGCCACGTCATGGCGATTTGGCTGCGTGTCTCGTCAGTGTAAATTTCTATGTCGTCGCCGACGCTGTTGGCGGGGTACAGGCCAATCACGCCGTTGGCGCTTAACCAGCGGCCTTCAATCAAACGCGTCAACATGCGTTTGGCATCGGCGTAGACCCGCACCGCCTCTGTACCGACCACCTCGTCTTTCAAAATGGCGGGAAAGGGCCCCGCCAAGTCCCAGGTTTGAAAGAACGGGCTCCAGTCAATGAATTTGGCCAGTTCTGCGAGGTCAAAGTTCTTGAACACCCGTCGACCTATGAACTTGGGCATGGGCGGCGTGTAGCTGGCCCAGTCCATCACGGCGGCATTGGCACGCGCCTTGGCCAATGGCCACATCGGGATTTGTTTTTTATTGGCGTGCTGCTCCCGGACCTTGATGTAGTCCAAGTTCAATTCGTCGATGTATTTGGCTGCTTGATCCGAAAGCAGGCTCTGTGCCACGCTGACACTGCGCGAGGCGTCGGGTACATAGACCACCGGGCCTTCATAATGCGGCGCAATTTTGACCGCGGTATGCACCCGCGAGCAAGTCGCACCGCCAATCAGCAAGGGGATTTTTTTGATCCGAAAGTAATCGTCTTTTTGCATCTCAGCAGCCACATACTGCATTTCTTCCAGGCTGGGGGTGATTAAACCGCTCAGGCCCACAATGTCTGCACCCTCGACCTTGGCACGCGCCAAAATTTCGTGACAAGGCACCATCACGCCCATATTCACGACTTCAAAGTTGTTGCATTGCAGTACCACGGTGACAATGTTTTTACCAATGTCATGTACGTCACCCTTGACAGTAGCGATGATGATTTTGCCTTTGGTTTTCACGTCGCCACCTGCGGCCTCCAGCAACAACTTTTCGGCTTCAATGTAGGGCAGCAAATGCGCTACCGCCTGCTTCATGACACGTGCGCTTTTGACCACTTGCGGCAAAAACATTTTGCCCTGACCAAACAGGTCGCCGACCACGTTCATGCCGTCCATCAGCGGACCTTCAATAACGTGCAACGGTCTGCCGCCGTCGGCTTCGATTAATTTCCAGACTTCTTCTGTGTCCTCGGTGATGAACTCGTTCATGCCGTGAACCAGCGCATGTGACAAGCGCGCACGCACCGGGAGCTGCCGCCATTCGTTGCGTTTACTGTCGTCTTTGGTGCCACTTTTCGCAGTTTCAGCGACTTCAATTAAGCGCTCGCCTGCATCTGCACGGCGATTTAACACCACGTCCTCCACGCGCTCTTTCAGCGTCGGCTCCAGGTCGTCATACACGCCCATCATGCCGGCGTTGACGATGCCCATGTCCATACCCGCCTGGATGGCGTGGTACAAAAACACGGTGTGTATGGCTTCACGCACCGGGTCGTTGCCGCGAAAGCTAAAGCTCACGTTGCTCACGCCGCCCGACACCTTGGCACCCGGCAAATTGGCTTTGATCCAGCGCGTCGCGTTGATGAAGTCGACCGCGTAGTTGTTGTGCTCTTCAATGCCGGTGGCAATGGCAAAAATGTTCGGGTCAAAAATGATGTCTTCCGGTGGAAAGCCCAAATCGTCCACCAGCACGCGGTAGGCGCGTTCGCAAATTTCAATTTTTCGTTGGTAGGTGTCAGCCTGGCCTTTTTCGTCAAACGCCATCACCACGGCTGCCGCACCGTAGCGCTTGAGCAGCTTGGCCTGGTGTTTGAAAGACGCCAGCCCTTCTTTCATTGAAATCGAATTCACAATACCCTTGCCCTGAATGCAGCGCAGGCCAGCTTCGATAACGCTCCACTTGGAGCTGTCAATCATGATGGGGACACGGGCAATGTCAGGTTCACTGGCGATCAGGTTCAAAAAGCGCACCATGGCCGCTTCACTGTCCAGCATGGCTTCGTCCATGTTGATATCGATAATTTGTGCGCCGTTTTCAACCTGCTGGCGTGCCACGATCAAAGCGGCTTCATAGTCGCCATTCAAAATCATCCGGGCAAAGGCCTTGGAACCGGTGACGTTGGTGCGCTCGCCGATATTGACAAACAGATTTTTGGTACCGATGCTGACAGGTTCCAAACCAGCCAACTTCATCGGGGAAACTTCAGGGTTGACGTGTGCTGTCATGAGACTCACCTTTTACAAAACAGGTGAGCGTCGTTAAAAAAATGTTGCGGTGTAACATTTTCAACCCAAGCCTCACGAACCAATGGTCTCGCTGCAACGCTCCTTGAGTTAGTTTATTTTAACGCAATGCTCAAGCACTGAGTCTTGTAGCGGCTCAAAAACCTACGGTTTAAGATTTTTTTGCCGTATAAAAAAAGCATCTCCACCACTGCGCTCGAAAAGTGCTAACCCAAAGATCGGGTGTGCGCCAAGGTAGGCGCCAGTGCCGCCGAACTGCTAGCCCAACAGCTGTTGGCAGCAACTGCATAGAGGTGACCCATGCGATTGGGCTTTTAGCACCGTCAGCGACAGCTAGCCGGACAAAAGCCCGACGCCTTATCTGCTGCTGCTTGTGGCCGACACAACAGGCGAAACGGGTCTGCTTGAAAAGACCCGCTTCAAGCCGCTTCCTGGTAGAAAACACCGGCATTCAAATGCCGCCTTGCCACTGGCGCCACTGCCTGCGCAATCGCCTGAATATGCTCTGGCGTCGTACCGCAGCAGCCGCCCACAATATTGACCAAACCCTCTGCCGCAAACTCATGCAGCAAGCGCGACGTTACATCTGGCGTTTCATCAAAACCGGTGTCGCTCATCGGGTTGGGCAGCCCGGCGTTGGGGTAGCAGCTGATGAAGGTGTCGCCTGCCACCCGCGCCAGCTCTTGTATGTAAGGGCGCATCAGGGTTGCGCCAAGCGCGCAGTTCAGGCCCACGGCCAACGGCTGGGCGTGACGAATGCTGTGCCAAAAAGCGGTCACGGTTTGACCGCTCAAAATACGGCCGGATGCATCTGTCACTGTGCCGCTGATGATGAGCGGCAAACGCTCGCCTGAATTTTCAAAGTATTCGTCAATCGCAAACAGCGCGGCTTTGGCATTGAGCGTGTCAAAAATGGTTTCGACCAGCAGCACATCACTGCCGCCCTTGACCAGCGCCTCGGTTTGCGCGTAATAGGCCTTGCGCAGTTCTTCAAAACTGGTGTTACGCGCGCCGGGGTCGTTCACATCGGGGCTGATGCTGGCCGTTTTGGGCGTGGGGCCGAGTGCGCCCACCACAAAGCGCGGCTTGTCTGGTGTTGAAAACTTGTCGCAAGCCGCGCGGGCAATGCGGGCTGACGCTACATTCATTTCTACTGCCAGGTCCGCCATGTCGTAATCCGCCTGGGCCACGCTGGTTGCGCCAAAGGTGTTGGTTTCAATCATGTCGGCACCAGCAGCCAGATAGCCCTCATGGATGTCCTGAATCACATCCGGCCGGGTCAGGCTGAGGAGTTCGTTGTTGCCCTTGATGTCTTTGTGAAAGTCTTTGAACCTTGCGCCTCGGTACTGCGCTTCATTTAATTTGAAACGCTGAATCATGGTACCCATCGCGCCATCCAGAATGGCGATGCGTTGTTCGAGAATAGCGGGCAGCTGCTGGCCACGGGTGTAGGTGATGGGCTTCATGCTGTGATTTTAAGCGGCTGTCTTTTTCGCCATACTTTCAATGACAATATGCTGTTGAAGCCCAATGCCATGAAAAACCTACAACCCAAAGAAGCCTACGCCTGGCTACAGTCGAACCCCGACGCGCTGTTCGTTGATGTGCGGATGGAAATTGAGTCGCTTTATGTTGGTCGCCCGCCTGGCGTGGTCAATGTGCCTTGGTATGACTACCCGGACTTGCAACCAGATGCCGACAAGTTTGCCGCGACGGTGGCGCAAGAAACTACGGGCAAAGACCAGCCCCTGTTGCTGATTTGCCGCTCTGGCCAGCGCACGCTGGCTGCGGGCAAGGCGCTGGAATC
>JBBAPP010000092.1:4510-8759 GCA_040400775.1 Polaromonas sp.
TTATAGCAAAAAAATGAATCTGAATTGACTGCTCCCAACCATCCAGCCACCCATCAACCCTCTACGCTCAAGATTCTGGGCGAGGTCTTTGGCTATTCCGACTTTCGTGGCCCACAAGCAGCCATCGTTGACCATGTGGTGCATGGCGGCGATGCGCTGGTGCTGATGCCGACCGGCGGCGGCAAGTCGCTGTGCTACCAAATCCCCGCCATTGCCCGGCAAAATGCGGGTCACGGCGTGACCATTGTGGTGTCGCCCTTGATTGCGCTGATGCACGACCAGGTCGGTGCGCTGCACGAGGCGGGCGTATCGGCTGCCTTTTTAAACTCGACGCAGAGCTTTGATGAGGCCAACAACATAGAAAAGCAGTTACAAGCGGCTGAGCTGACCCTGCTCTACGCCGCACCAGAGCGCATCAACACGCCGCGCATGAAGGACTTGCTGCGCGGCCTCAACCAGCGCGGCAAACTGAGCCTGTTTGCGATTGACGAGGCGCATTGCGTCAGCCAGTGGGGCCATGACTTCAGGCCTGAATATCGGTCATTGAGCCTGCTGCACGAGCTGTTCCCCAACGTGCCACGGATGGCGCTGACGGCTACGGCTGATGCGCTGACGCGGCAAGACATGCTGGAGCGGCTGCAGCTTGAGGATGCAGCGCAATTTGTGTCAAGTTTTGACCGCCCCAACATCCGCTACACCATCGTTGAAAAGCTCGACGCAACCAGGCAACTGCTGCGCTTTATTCAAACCGAGCATGCAGGCGAGGCAGGTATTGTGTATTGCCAGTCGCGCAAACGGGTTGAAGAAATTGCTGACACCCTGCAAGGCGCAGGCATCCATGCCATGGCCTACCACGCAGGGCTTGACAGTGGATTGCGCCAGCAGCGCCAGGACAAGTTTTTAAGAGAAGACGCGATGGTGATGGTGGCCACGATTGCCTTTGGCATGGGCATTGACAAGCCTGACGTGCGCTTTGTAGCGCACCTGGACATGCCGAAAAACATCGAAGGCTACTATCAAGAGACAGGCCGGGCGGGCCGCGACGGGTTGCCCGCCAACGCCTGGATGACCTACGGCTTGCATGACGTGGTAAACCAGCGCCGCATGATTGACACCAGCGAGGCTGCCAGTGAAGCGTTCAAGGCAGTGATGCGCGGCAAGCTGGATGCGCTGCTAAATTTGGCAGAAGGCACGGCTTGCAGGCGCGTGAGCCTGCTGGCCTATTTCGACGAAGAATATATCGAGGCTAAAGGCAAGACTTTTTACGATCGGCCGCCCCTAGGAAAAAATGCCCCCTCGGGGGGCAGCGAATTACACGCAGTAAAGAGCGTGGGGGCACGTTGCGGTAATTGCGATAACTGCCTTTCACCTCCTGCAGTCTGGGATGCCACAGATGCCGCCCGCAAAATGCTGAGCTGTATTTACCGCGTGCAGCAGGCCAGCGGCATCAGCTTTGGCGCGGGACATTTGATGGACATTTTGCGCGGCAAGGCGACTGAAAAAGTCGCGCAGTACAGCCATGACAAGCTCTCTACCTTCGGCATAGGCAGTGACCTGGGTGAGGCGCAATGGCGTGCGGTGCTGCGCCAGCTGATTGCCAAAAACATGGTTTATGTCAACGCCGAGGCGTATGGCACCTTGCAGTTGCTGCCCGAAGCACGCCAGGTGCTCAAAGGGCAGGCCAGCGTGATGCTGCGCGAGCACATCAGCACCGAAAAATCAGGCGCAGGAAGCCGTGCCAAAAAAGTCACCAAAACCTCTGCCAAAGGTATCGCTGAAGCCGCGCTCAACGCAGGCGCACTTGAGCGCCTGGCCAAGCTCAAAGCCTGGCGTGCTGAAGTCGCGCGTGAGCACAACTTGCCGGCTTTCGTTATTTTTCATGATGCAACGCTGCGAGCGATTGCCGAACGCGCGCCGCAAACGCCGCGTGATCTGGATGGCATTGCGGGGATTGGCGTTAAAAAGTTAGAGGCCTACGGAGCGGAGGTGCTGCGAGTGTGCGGCTGATAATCCATCAAACCGCGCTGGCCTTTGGCTGTGCACAAATATCCCAATCAGTATCAAGGCTATTTATCTTTAAGGAACCCGCGTGATCACTCTGGCTGATATTGAGCGCGCTGCGGAGCGCCTGCAAGGACATTTGCTCAACACACCTTGCGTCGAGTCACGCACCTTGTCGCAAGTCACAGGTGCACAGGTTTTTTTGAAGTTTGAAAATCTTCAGTACACCGCATCTTTCAAAGAGCGCGGCGCTTGCAACAAGCTGGCCCAGCTCACGGCTGAAGAGCAGCGCCGTGGCGTGATTGCCATGAGCGCAGGCAACCACGCACAAGGCCTGGCCTTTCATGCGCAGCGGTTGGGTATACGCGCGGTGATTGTGATGCCGCGCTTTACCCCTGGCGTGAAGATTGAAAGAACCCGCGGCTTTGGCGCCGAAGTGGTGTTGCACGGCGATACGCTGGACCAGTCCCGCAGCCACGCCCTGAGTTTGGCGCAGAGCCAGGGCTTGGTGTTTGTTCACCCCTACGACGACGAAGCGATTGTGGCGGGGCAGGGCACGGTAGGCTTAGAGATGCTGCACGCTGTGCCGGATTTGGAGATGTTGGTGATTGCCGTGGGCGGTGGGGGCTTGATTGCAGGCATTGCCACGGCGGCCAAAGCGATAAACCCCAAGATTGATATTGTCGGCGTGCAAACCTCGCGCTTTCCCGGCATGGTCAACGCCATCAAAGGCACGCAGCACCCGCAAGGCAGCAGCACCATTGCCGATGGCATTGCGGTTGGCACGCCGGGCGTGATTGCCACCGCCATCATCCGGGCGCTGGTCAGCGACATGCTGCTGGTCGATGAAGGCGATATTGAGCAAGCCATGGTGATGCTGCTGGAGATTGAAAAAACCTTGGTCGAGGGCGCAGGCGCCGCCGGCTTGGCCGCGCTGCTCAAGCACCCCGAGCGGTTTGCAGGTAAAAAAGTCGGTCTGGTGCTGTGCGGCGGCAATATTGATCCGCTGCTGCTGGCCTCCATTATCGAACGCGGCATGGTGCGTGCTGGCCGCTTGGCACGCATCACCGTCAGCGTACGCGATGTGCCAGGCGCGTTGGCCAAAATTACCGCCACCGTTGCCGAAGCAGGTGCCAACATTGATGAAGTCCATCACCAGCGCGCCTTCACCTTGCTGTCAGCACAAAACGTTGACATTGAGCTGGTGATACAGACGCGCGGCCAGGCACATATCCAGCAAGTCCTGGCGGCGCTTGGCGCTGCGGGCTTTGAAGCGACCCAACAACACTAAGCCGAGATTCTAGATGCAGCGGCACGACGTAACGACGCCGTGTCTGGCGGTCGATATGCCGCCGTGTCGGTCCCTGCTGGGCCAGCTAGAGCTGGGCCCTCAACGTAAGTGCTTGACCATTTTTGCTGCAAACAACTGCGTCACACTGACACTGCGGCGGCCTGGTATTAGCGCAAAGCGCTCGCCAGCACTGACAGTGCCAGGCTGGCGCACCGACAAGTAAAAACCGCAAAATCCATGGGTCGCCATCAACCGTGTCGCCTGGGGAAAACCCATGGCGACATTGAACTTATGGCATGGCTCACGCGGTACTGTGACTGCCAGTGCGCAATTGGCAAATTGCAGCACATCACCGGCCCAAACATCGGTTTCCAACAGCCCAGCAAGTGTCAGGTTGTCGCCCAATATGCCGTGCGGTAGCTCTTCATCCAGCAGGCTGACCCCCGCACTGTGCCGCGCCTTGCGCCAAAACGCATAGTGCTCCGACGGGTAGGCATAAATGGCTTTTTCAAGCCCGCCATGGATCGACAGATCCGCCTGCTCATCGCCCATCAGCCCCAAAGGCATGACCGCAACATTTCCGTCAACGGGCTGCTTGTTGATGGCCGTTAAAACCGTGCGTTCGCCAATTTTGACGCGGCGTGCAGAACCGATCTGCACCGACTGGAGCATGGGCAATTCGGGCAATTAGTTCCAGCCAATCACGTCAAAGCCTTTTTCGCTCAGGCAGCGCTGCACAAACTGGCGGTAAACCGGGTTGACCTTGTCATTGTTAAAAGCACCTGACACCGCCCCAGCCGTGCCGCCGATCGCCGCGCCTGCGGCACCTGCCCGCAGCAGGTCGCTGCTGCGCCCGGTGATCAGAGCGCCTACGACTGAGGCTGCACCTGCCGTGGCGGCACCCTCGGCGGCGCGTCGACCCACGTCACTGGTTTTTTGATCGGCTGTTAAGCCGGC
>JBBAPP010000093.1:0-4525 GCA_040400775.1 Polaromonas sp.
GCGTATTTAGGTCTTTCCCTCAAATTTTTCCAGTTATGGGGACAGAGCAAAAGCGCTTCGCGTATTTTGGTCTTTCCCTCAAATTATTCCAGTTATGGGGACAGCGCTAAAGCGCTTCGCGTATTCAGGTCTTTCCCTCAAGGCTACATCAAAGAAAAATCTCGCTCAAACTTCATCAGGTGCTGGCCACCATCTACCAGTAGCGTGGTGCCGGTAATGGACTGATTTTCAAGCGCAAACTTTACAGCAGCGGCCACGTCAGCTGGTGTTGATGATCTGCCGAGTGGCGACAGTTTGTGCAGCTCAGTAAACTGCGCATCGCTCAGCAGGTGGCTGGTCAAGGTCAGTCCCGGCGCTACGCCCACCACCCGCACCAGCGGCGCGAGTGCCAAGGCCAGCATGGTGTTGGCGGCTTCCAGCGCGGCTTTTGACAGGGTATAGCTTAAAAAATCCGGGTTCTGGTTCCAAAGCTTTTGGTCCAGCAGGTTGATTACCGCACCGCGCGCCTTGCGGCTGGCCAGGTGCGTGTGCAGAGCTTGCGCCAGCAAAATCGGCGCGCCTGTATTGCTGCGCAGATGTTTTTCAAGTGCGGCAAAACTAAAAGTGACCGCGTCGTCTTGCTCAAAAGTTGAGGCGCTATTGACCACAGCATCAACTTGGCCAAAACGCTCAATAGCCCGAGGTAAAAGCCTTTTTACTGCACTTTCGTCCTCTAAATCAGTATCAAATAAGTCTGAATCACCCTGAATACGGGCGCAATCAGCTACTGTTTCAATAGCGTCATGCTTAGAGCTGCGGTAATGTACCGCCACGCGCCAGCCGCCTGCAGCCAGCGCTAAAGCAATTTCTCGGCCCAGCCGTTTGGCTGCGCCAGTCACAAGAACAACGGGGGCATTTGGGTTTTGCGGCATGGATAGGTTTGGGTAATCGTCGACAATTCGTAATGAAACGATTGCCATGACTGCTGATATTTTAACGACCCCCCTGCAAACCAGAATCCAAGAGGCCATTCGGCAGGCGGGTGGCTGGCTGGGCTTTGACACTTTTATGGACATGGCGCTGTACACCCCGGGCCTGGGTTACTACGCCAACGACCTGCGCAAGTTTGGGCTCATGCCTGGCGGCGTGCTGGACGCCGGCAGTGATTTTGTGACTGCGCCTGAGATGTCACCAGGTTTTGGCCAGGCGCTGGCGCGGCAAATCGCCGAGGCGTTTAAAGCCACGGGCACGCATGAGGTGTGGGAGTTTGGTGCCGGTTCAGGTGCGCTGGCTGCGCAGATTTTGCATGCTTTGCCGCAGATAACGCGTTACACCATTGTGGATGTCTCTGGGGGTTTGCGGGTGCGCCAGCAGCAGCGGCTTAAAACGTTTGAAGGCCGGGTGCACTGGGCTACGACGCTACCGGACACGATGCGCGGCGTGGTGATCGGCAACGAAGTTTTGGACGCGATGCCGGTCAAATTACTCGCACGGGTAAATGGCGTTTGGTACGAACGTGGCGTTGCCCTGCATCAGGGCGCTTTTGCATATGCCGACCAGCCCACCGATCTCAGGCCGCCACTGGATCTGCTGGGCATGCAAGACTACACAACTGAAATCCACCCGCAAGCCGAAGGCTTTATGCGTACGCTGGCTGATAAATTAACAGCCGGTGCGATTTTCATGATCGATTACGGTTTCCCCGAGCACGAGTACTACCACCCCCAGCGCAGCATGGGGACGGTGCTGTGCCACCGCGCGCATCAGGTCGATGCGGATGCGCTGGCGGATGTGGGTAGCAAAGACATCACGGCGCATGTCAACTTCACGGGCATTGCGCTGGCTGGGCAAGAGGCCGGGTTGGAGGTGCTGGGCTATACCGGACAAGGCAGGTTTTTGCTGAACTGCGGCGTGCTGGAGGGCATGCAAGATGCCCCACTGTCCGATCGCGCCATGCTGCAAAAACTTATCCATGAGCATGAGATGGGTGAGCTCTTCAAGGTCATCGCCTTCGGGGCAAAAAATTCTCCGGCATGGCAGCCGATGGGTTTTACCCCTGGCGACCGAACCCATACACTTTAAATAATGGTTCGAAACTACCTGGCAAATGCGAGTCTTACTGCCTCACCTTTCGGTGAAGGGCAAGGGTGGGGGCTAGTCCAGAAACAGTGCTGGCATCGCGCCTGCCCCCATCCCAACCTTCACCCGAAGTGGGAAGATGCGGTAGGACCGAAGTACCCATCATGATTCGCTGGATGATCGTCATTTTTCTGATTCTGGTGTTTATCAGCGCCCTTACGCCGCTTTTAAACAAGCTGGGTTTTGGCAAACTGCCAGGCGACTTGCGCTTCAAGCTGTTTGGCAAGGAGCGCTACATTCCGCTGACGACGACCGTTGTATTGAGCCTGATTGCGAGTGTGGTGTCGCAGTTTTTTTAGTCAGCTGATATGCTCTGCCACAGCCGCCACCCGCGCAGCATGCACCCACTCCCCAATCTTCTTGCCACCCAGGCCTTCAGCTTGCGCAGCCTCAGCAACCACGCTGGTTACGACTGACTGCGCGGCTCTCAGTACATCGGCCAGTCGCTGTCGCTGTGGGTAGGCGGATGCGTGTAGCCCCAAACGCCCGTGCGCATCGCACGCACAGGCTAGCAGCACATCGGCAAAGCGCTGCGGCTTGCGAAACGCATCGCATCGCTCCAGCAACCCTAGCAAAGCTACCGCGCCAAACTCCGCGCTGCGGTGAATATTGCCATGCTCCATGGCCACTAAATCGGCCAGTTCGCGGCATTCAACCGGCACACGCAGCCGTTCGCAAACTACCTTGGATAGTTTTGCGCTACGCAATTCTTGCTTGATAGGAATTAAATTGGGGTCAGACTCCAATTTAATTCCTTTGCCCAGGTCATGCATCAGGCAGGCAAAGCGCACGGACAGTGGCGCAGCAAGCTGCGCCGCCATGTCGAGCGCCATCATCAGGTGCGCACCGGTAGTTACATTGGGGTCAGATTCCAAATTCATCGGCCAGGAATCTGGCCCCCCCGCAGCGCTTTGCGCTGCTATCAAATTGGAATCTGACCCCAATTTAACAGCGCGTTGCGGCACACCCCAAAGTCGGTCAACCTCGGGCAATAGTTTATGTAGTGCACCGCATTCACGCAGCACCTCCAACATGCGCGATGGTTTTGCTTCCATCAGGCCGCGCGACAGCTCTTGCCAGACACGCTCAGCAACCAGGGCATCCACCTCGCCTTCAGTCACCATGTCTTTCATCAGCTGCATGGTCTCGGGTGCGACGCTGAAGTCTGCAAAGCGCGCCGCAAAACGCGCGACCCGCAGGATGCGCACGGGGTCTTCACGAAAAGCTTCTGTCACATGGCGTAATAACCTGGCCGCAATGTCGCGCTGGCCGCCATAAGGGTCTATCAGGTTGGCAGGGGTCAAGTCAACATCTGTGCCAAATCGCTCAGTAGACCAATCGATAAATGCACAAGCAGCTATTGAATTAATAGTCAGATCACGCCGCGCCAGGTCTTGCTCCAGCGTCACGTCAGGTGCTGCATGGACGGCAAAGCCGTGGTAGCCCCTTGCGGTTTTGCGCTCGGTGCGGGCCAGTGCGTATTCTTCTTTGGTTGTGGGATGCAAGAAAACCGGGAAGTCTTTGCCGACTGGCAAATAGCCCAGGGCAACCAGTTCTTCTGGCCTGCTGCCCACCACCACCCAGTCGCGGTCTTGCACAGGCAAGCCAAGCAAGGCATCGCGTACTGCACCACCGACCATGAAAATTTCCATAGCCGCAGTTTAGCGGTCTGAATTCTTAGCGCGCCAGCCGGTACGGCTCTTCAAAATTCCGAAAGTCTTTTTCCAGCAGTGCGTCATTTATCCACGCCTGCACGCCTGCTGCTGCGCACAGCCTGTCAATGTAGGCGGTGATGCTGGCAGGCACCGGCAGGGCGTAGGTTTTCAAGCGCATGGCCACGGGCGCAAAGTAGGCGTCGGCCATGCTGAATTCGCCAAACAGCATGGGGCCACCGTGCTGGGTTAACAGCTCGTCCCACATGGCTACAAGGCGTGCCACATCTGCTCGTACCGCAGGCTTGTCGCGCCAGAGGAGATGGCCGATGTCCGGCAGGCTGGCCTCGATGTTCATCGGGCAGGCCGAACGCAGCGCGCCAAAGCCGCTGTGCATTTCAGCGCAGATGGATCGCGCTCTGGCTCTGGCTTGGGTGTTTTGCGGCCACAGGTTTTTTTCAGGAAACTTCTCGGCCAGGTACTCAGCAATTGCCAGCGTGTCCCAGACCACCAAACCGTCATCGACCAACAACGGAACCTTGCCCACGGGTGTCAGCGCATCCATGGTTTTGCGAAAGACTGAGCCGTTTTCAAAGGAATCAAACCTGACCTTGACTTCCTCAAAGGCAATGTCCGCCTGCTTGAGCCACACCCAAGGCCGCATAGACCATGACGAATAGTTTTTATTGCCGATGTAGAGCTTGAGCATGGTGCATTCCTTGTGTGCGGATACGCCATGCTAGCGCAGCATCAGC
>JBBAPP010000093.1:4625-8753 GCA_040400775.1 Polaromonas sp.
GCCTAAAACCGTCCTGCCGTCTTGCGCTTGGCCATCAGCCCGCTGCGCAGGCCTTGTGCGCCCAAGTAATACGGTACAACGGCACTCAGGGCTGATGCCGTGATGCCCAAGGCCTGCAAGCCCGGCAACTTGCCGCCCGAGATGTTGTCCACCTTCATCGCATCCAGGTTGTCGCGGCTCATGATGGGCTCGCCGGGTGCGAGTTCCATCAGCCGTGCCTGAAGCCGTGCCAGGCTATCGGGCAGGCCAATCACCGGCTTTTCATGGCCGCTGTACTGCCCAGCCAATTGCACCAGTTGTTTGAGGGTAAAAACTTCTGGTCCACAAGCTTCAAAGGTTTGGCCAATGGTTGATGTGTCTTGAATGCATTTCACCAGCGCCGTCGCCACGTCTTCAACCCACACCGGCTGAAACCGAGCGGTGCTGCCAGCCAGTGGAATGACGGGCAACAGTTTTTGCAGCGATGCAAAAGTGTTTAAAAATTTGTCTTCAGCCCCAAAAATCACACTGGGCCGCAGCACGCTGATGTCCAGAGTCGAGCTAAACAACACCGCCTCACCGCGTGCTTTGCTGCGCTGGTACATCGACGGTGCGTTGCTGTCCGCACCCAGCGAACTGACATGCACAATACGCCGCTGGCCGGCCGCATCGCAGGCTTTGACAAGGGTTTCAGGCAGCTGCACATGTGCTGCGTCAAAAGCAGCTTCAGTGCCGTGCAATATGGCAATCAGATTCACCACCGCATCATGCTCGGCCAGCAGCGGCGTGAGGGTCGCTGCGTCGTGTGCCGAGCCCTCTATCACGTCTACCATCGGCAGCATTTGCAGGTGCTTGGCGTTTGCGCGCCGCCGGGTCAGCACCGTGGTGCGGTAATCGCCACCCGCCAGCTTTTCACACAAGTGGCGACCGACAAAACCAGTGCCGCCAAGGATAAGGATTTTTTTCATAGGGTAAATTTAGCCGTTTCCAGCATTAGTTGCCATTTGAGGGCTATTTTTATGTGTCTTTTAGTGCTCTAGACCAATAAATTCGGGCGCAATTAGCTATTATTTTTATAGTATTAAGTTATCAAGGCAAAGTCTTATCGGTCTCCGGCTGGCTCGCATCCCGCGGCCCTACCGTCCCCAGGCGGGTTTTGAGTGACTGGGGCTGGCCGGTTAAAAGCGCTGCATAGTTGGTGGTGTTGCTGAGCACTTTTTTCACGTAGTCGCGGGTTTCGCTGAACGGAATGCTTTCAGCCCAGATAGCGGCATCCGTCGTGGGGCTGCCGGACTGGCCGCGCCAGGTTCTTGGGCGGCCTGGGCCGGCGTTGTAGGCGGCTGCAGCCATCGGCATAGAGCCGCCCACGTCGTCCAGCACCATCTTCAAATAGCCTGTGCCGATCGCGATGTTGGTATCGCGGTCAGTGATCTGCCCTGCGGTGAAGCCCGTCATACCCAGGCGGCGCGCGGTTTCGCGGGCAGTTGCGGGCATGACTTGCATCAATCCTGATGCGCCCACACCGGACCTGGCATCCATGATGAAGCGGCTTTCTTGTCTGATCAGACCGTAAACGTAGGCCGGGTCGAGGTTGATACTTTGCGCACGTTTAACGACAGCGTCTTTGAACGGCATGGGAAAGCGTTGCTCTAAATCAATCAGTGCCTTGGTGCGCTCGCTGGTGTTGATGCAGCGGTCCCAGATTTGCTTGTCGCAGGCAAATTGCGCAGCGGCCAATAGTTCGCGGTCACTCATGCCACCGGGCTTTGCCAGGTTGGTGCTGTAGTTCCATTCGCGTACGCCTTCTGGCCGCAGGCCGATGGCGATGGCGTAGGCGGCGCGGTTAAGCCCGGCATTCAGGCGGGTGGTTTCTTTTTCTTCAACACTGATGGGCGCCGGCTTGGTGGGCACGGTTATTCTTTGACCCAGCTCTTCAAGCGCCAGTTGCTCGTAAAACCCGCGTACCGAGGCGATGGACTGGAACAATGACTGAGCTGTCGCCAGTGCTTCAGGGTTAGCCACTTGGGTGCTTGCTATCAGGGCTCTAGCCTTCCAGTAAACCCAGGTGGGGTCAGTTTTGCCAGCGTCGCTCATGGCGTTGGTCGCGCTGAGCACGTCGCGCCATCGGGGTTGCGCCCCGGCGCGCAATGCAGCGCGTACCTTCCAGCCCAGCATGTCGTCGGTCAAATCCGCATCTTTGCTGACCTTGCTGAAATAAGCCAATGCGTTTGACGCTGGGATCACGCCCAGTCGGGTCGCGGTTTGTTTGCCAATCAAGCCCCATACCCAGTTGCGCTCTTCAGCGGTCAGCTGGTTGCCCCACTTGGTATCCATCATGGCGGCGGCGCTTTCTGCACCTGACGAATCGGCACTGGCCATTTTGACGAGCGCCAGCGTGATCAGCTCTTTACGAGTGCTGCTGATGGCGATTTTTTTGTCGGTCAAAAATCGGGCTGGGCTGTCAATCAGTTCTGCCACCATGGCGGCTGATTCTGGCGAGACGATGGCTACCGCATCACGCGCAGCGCGTGGGCGATTGGCTTCCAGCGCCAAACGTGCTTTTTGCCACACATCTTGCAGATTCAGGTTTTTAGTACCGACCAAGCGCTCAGCAGCAGCGCGGCAGCCGTCGTCTGCGTCGCGTTGGGCGTGCCAGTGTTTGCGTACCTCATCGGCCAGCTTGACATCCGTCGCTGGGTTTTTTACATGCTCGGCCAACAGCGCGTAGCAACGCACTTCTTTGTCGTCATTCATGCGGTAGTTGGGGTATTCAGCCGAAAAGGCAGCCCAGTCACGGCGCTGGCCCAGCAGCAGCAGCCAGTCGTTACGTAGCCGGTCTTCCTGGTAGGTGCCAGGGTAGCGGGTAAAAAAGTCCTGCACCTCGCGCGCGCTGGCCTCATCGAGCCGCACTTTCAGCTCCCAGTACGCAGCATAGGGCTCCAGCGCGTGGCCTTTGGCTTGCGGCAGCAGGGTGCTTAGTTTTTTACGATCGCCACGCTTGAAGGCCTGGTTCATCTCGATGATGAGGTTGTCGCCAGGCGCGTTTTGAGCGCTTGCAACAGGCGCTAAAAAACTCGAAAAAATCAGACTGAAAAGAAATTTGTATAGCATCGGGAGATTATGGACAAAATTAATACCCGCAAAGCCCTGATTGAAGAGCGCCTGAACCTGCCAGACCGCCTACAGCGTGCCGACATGTTGCAACGTGTGATGCGTATCTGGCTGTTTGGCCGCTCTGATGTGGTGATTGGTGCGTACTGGCCGATCAAAGGCGAGTTTGACCCGCTGCCCGCGTTACACCGTTGGAAGGAAGACGGCGAGCTGCTGGATTCACCCCAGCTGAGGCGCATCGGCCTGCCCGTGGTTGACAAAGTAAACAAGACCCTGCGCTTTCACGCCTGGTATCCCGGCTGCCCAATGGAAGAAGACGCTTACGGCATTCCCAAACCCAAAGACACCGAAGTGATCGTACCGACGCTGCTGTTTGTACCCTGCGTGGGCTACGGGCCAGGCGGCTTCAGGCTCGGCTACGGCGGTGGCTTTTATGACCGCACGCTGGCGGCCTTGTTACCCAAGCCTTTTACGGTCGGGCTGGGCTATACGAACGGCTATTTGCCTGACATGGAGGCCGAGCCGCATGATGTACCACTGGATGCTTTGCTGAATGACAACGGGGTGGTGTGGCCGGTGTGAATTTGGCCCCCACGTTCGCGCACTTCGTGTAGCTTTCTGCCCCCCGAGGGGAGCATTTTCTAGGGGCGGTGCGTTGAAAAAATAACCTCTATGTTCGCGCACTATATGTGGCCGCTGCGGCAGCGGACTGGCAAAGCCAGATCCGCGGCCCCTGTTTGAAAAGAATCGTCACCTTCAATCAATGTTATCCACCGCATCCGCATCCGGTATATCGCCCACCGCTTCGCGCGTCAGCAGCGCCTGCGCCTTGAGCCAGTCGCAAAAGGCTGCTACTTCGGGCCGGGCGGCATTGCGCGGACCAACAATTAACCAGTAATTCCGTTTCCAAATCATTTGTGTCTAGGCGCGAAGCCGCAGGCAGTGCTCCAGCACGACAAGGCGAAGCAACAACGACACGGATGATTTAGAAATGGAATAAGCCAGCGGCGAATCAATCCGCATGCTGGGCAGCGGCTC
>JBBAPP010000094.1:0-2805 GCA_040400775.1 Polaromonas sp.
CTGGCGCATTCTGTTGATGGTATGGCGCTGTGGACGATAGAGGATATTGCCCAGGCAAATGGCAGCCTGCACCCAACCCAAGAAGCTATGCTGCGGTGCCATGCGTCGCAGTGCGGTTTTTGTACGCCCGGTTTTGTCATGAGTTTGTTTGCCATGTATCAAAACCACACCCGCAAAGGTCATACCATCTCGCGCGAACTGGCGCAACAAGAGCTCTCGGGCAATCTCTGCCGCTGCACCGGTTACCGGCCCATTCTGGATGCTGCGCAGATGCTGGATGGCTTGCCTTTGGTGCGACTGGATGAGCCTGATCTGCTACAAAAACTAGAGCTTCTTGCGCCCGAATATATTGGTTTGGAGGCCGATTTAACCACTAAAAAAGGCTATGAATCGCCAATATCTCTCAGCGCCTTGCTGAAAACCAGAGCCGAGCAGCCCGATGCACAAATCGTAGCGGGTACGACCGATGTGGGTCTCTGGGTGACCAAACAGCACCGCCAGTTTGAACAAATCATTGATGTCACGAAAGTGGCCGAACTGCGTTGCGTTGAAGACTACCCACACCACATCGCCATAGGCGCTGCCGTCACGCTGAACGATGCGTTTGCAGCTCTGGTCGGCGGTAGGCCTCAGTTGCGCGACTTTGCCGCACGCTTTGCGGGCTTGCCAGTCCGCAACTCGGGCACGCTCGGCGGTAACGTGGCCAATGGCTCGCCGATTGGCGATTCAATGCCATTGTTGATTGCCCTGGGAGCCCATGTGGTGCTGATGCGCATGAGAAACGGGAAAATCGGGCATCGTGAGATGCCGCTGGAGCAGCTGTACACCGGCTACCGCACAAACGTGATGGCTGCGGACGAAGTGCTGGCCTGGATCAAAGTACCCAAGCCGGTGAGCCCCCATCCCAGCCTTCTCCCAAAAGGGGAAGGAGCGATAACAACTCCCTCGGGAACAGTACCAATTGCCTCCCCTTATGGGGGAGGGCTAGGTTGGGGGTTCACCGAATTCCTGCGCATCTACAAAATCTCCAAACGCTTTGATGACGACATCTCGGCGATCTGCCTGGGGCTGAACCTGCAGATTGAAAACGGCATCGTGACCAAGGCCTCAATTGGTGTTGGTGGCGTCGCAGCCAGACCCGTACGTGCTATCAAAACAGAATCTGCTTTTGCCCATAAACATTGGTCAAAAGCCACTATCGAACATGCCACGACAGTTTTAAGGGCGGAGTTTTCACCGATTTCTGACATGCGCGCATCCAGCGCCTACCGCACCCAGGTGTTGGGTAATCTGCTGCAACGCTACTGGCTTGAAAGCCAGGGCATGCAGCAAATCAATCTGGAATCATTTCACCTGGGGGCAGGCGAGTGAGCGCCGCTGGCCATTCAAAGTTTCATGAAAGTGCCAACGCCCAGGTTGCGGGCGCAGCAACCTATGTGGACGATATTCCTGAAATCAAAGGCACGCTGTATGCCGCACCCATCATGTCAAACAGACCCCACGGCAAGTTGCTTGGCATTGATTACACAGCAGCGCTGGCCATGCCCGGTGTGGTCGATGTGGTGCTGGCGGCTGATATTCCGGGTGATGCAGTGCTGGCCGCGTTTGCCCATGACGAACCGATTTTTGCAACAGCTACCGTTCAGCATGTCGGCCAGGTGGTTGGCGTGGTAGTGGCCGGGTCTGTGATGCAGGCACGCCGCGCTGCCCGAAAAGTGGTCTGCCATATTGAGCCCCTGCCCGCTGTGCTTGACGTACATGACGCGCTGCTGGCCAAAAGCTATGTTTTGCCACCGGTATTTGTCAAACGCGGTGACGCGGCCCAGGCGCTGAGTACTGCCCGGCACATTTTGCACGGCACACTCGAAGTCGGCGGACAAGAACATTTTTATCTGGAAGGCCAGGTGGCCTATGTGCTGCCGCAAGAGCAAAACCAGTGGTTGATTTATGCAAGCACGCAGCACCCCGGCGAGGTTCAGCACTGGGTGGCGCATGCGCTCGGCATTGACAACCACGCCGTTCGGGTGGAGTGCCGCCGCATGGGCGGCGGCTTTGGCGGCAAAGAAACGCAGGCCGGGCACATGGCGGTATGGGCGGTGGTAGCGGCCAACAAACTCAAGCGCCCCATCAAGCTGCGGCTGGACCGGGACGATGACTTTTTAATCACCGGTAAGCGTCACCCATTTGCCTACGAGTACACGGTCGGCTTTGACGACACAGGCCGTATCAGCGGGTTGAAGATGCTGATGGCAGCCAACTGCGGTTTCAGCGCCGACCTGTCAGGCCCAGTGGCTGACCGTGCGGTATTTCACCTTGACAACGCATATTTTTTAGAACATGTTGACATCGCCTCCTATCGCCTGAAAACGAATACCCAAAGCAACACCGCGTTTCGCGGCTTTGGCGGCCCACAAGGCGTGATAGCGATTGAAAACATCATGGGCGATATGGCACGCGCTCTTGGCGTGGATGCGCTGGATGTGCGCAAACGCAACCTCTACGGCGTGGGCGAAAGAGATGTCACCCACTACCAGATGAAAGTGGAGGACAACATTCTTGAGCCACTGCTGTCAACACTGGAGCGAACATCCAACTATCGTCAAAGGCAATCGACCATCGCCGAATGGAACAAAAGCCATCCCGTCATCAAACGCGGCATCGCCATCACCCCCGTCAAGTTTGGCATCTCGTTTACCGCCACGCTGTTTAACCAGGCGGGTGCGCTGGTGCATGTGTACCTGGATGGCAGCGTGCAGGTCAACCACGGCGGCACCGAGATGGGCCAGGGTTTGAACACCAAGGTCT
>JBBAPP010000094.1:2905-8554 GCA_040400775.1 Polaromonas sp.
GTGCAGGTCAACCACGGCGGCACCGAGATGGGCCAGGGTTTGAACACCAAGGTCTGCCAGATCGTCGCTGACGAGTTGGGCGTGGCCTTTGAATGCGTGCTGGCCACCGCCAGCGACACCAGCAAAATTCCCAATGCATCGGCGACCGCCGCATCGGCGGGCACTGACCTGAACGCCCGAGCCGCGCAATACGCCGCCAGAAATGTGCGGGATAACCTGGCACAGTTCGTCAGCGGTCTGGACAACTGCGGCGCGGGTGCGGTGCGATTTGAGGGTGGGCAGGTGACCACCCCCAACAACAGCCGGCCTTTTGTCGAGGTGGTGAAACTGGCTTACGCCAACCGCATCCAGCTGTGGAGCGACGGGTTTTACCGCACACCCAAAATCCACTATGACAAGACCACACTTTCTGGTCGGCCGTTTTATTATTTTTCTTACGGGGCAGCCTGTACGGAAGTCGCGATAGACACCCTGACCGGCGAGTCCAGGGTCTTGAAAGTAGACATCCTGCACGATGTCGGCACCAGCATCAACCCGGCGATTGACATCGGCCAGATCGAAGGCGGCTTTGTGCAAGGCATGGGCTGGCTCACCACCGAGCAACTGGTGTGGAATGACCAAGGCGTTTTGTCCACCCACGCCCCCAGCACCTACAAAATCCCGGCCACAGGCGACATCCCCGAGCACTTCAAGGTCGACCTGTGGCCAGAGCCCAACCGTGAGGACAATGTGTTTGGCAGCAAGGCCGTGGGCGAACCGCCTTTTATGCTGGCGGTCAGCGTGTATGAGGCATTGAAGGCCGCAGTGGCGACTGGGCGGGGAGTGCACGTTCAAGGGACAGTTGTCAAACTGACTGCACCTGCAACTGCTGAAAATGTGTTGCAAGCTTTGGCAGGGTAAAGCTAAAGATCAAACCATCTGACGTACCACATCCCAGACCATCATCAGCACCGCAAAACCCATCACAGCTACCCCACCCCAGCCAAACCAGCGGGTCTTGGGGCCTGACGTGAAGGCGCCCATCACTTCCTTCTTGCTGGCCAGCAACATCAAGCCCACCATGATGGGTACAGCCACAACGCCGTTGATAACAGCGCTCCAGTACAGGGCCTTCATCGGGTCGATCGGTGTGAAATCCAGGCCTGTTCCCACCAGGGTGGCAATCGCAATAATGGCGTAAAAGCGCTTGGCTTCAAACCATTGGCGCTCCAGGCCTTCTGGCCAGTCGAAGGCTTCGGCTACGGCGTAGGCTGCTGAAGATGCCAGCACGGGCACCGCCAGCATACCGGTGGCGATGATACCGCCCGCAAACAGCACAAAGGTAAAGTCTCCCGCCAGCGGTCGCAGCGCCTGCGCGGCCTGCGCAGCGGATGTCACATCATGAATGCCCGCACCGTACAGCACCACGCCGCCCAGCAGCATGATGAAAAACGCCACCGCATTGGAGAAAACCATGCCGATAAAGGTGTCGCGCTTGACGCGTTTCAAGTCACTGCGCACCTTGGCATCTGTGCCGCGTCCTTTGCCTTTCAGTCGCAACTCTTCGACTTCTTGCGATGCCTGCCAGAAAAACAGATACGGTGAAATCGTAGTGCCCAGCAACGCCACAATCATCATCCAGTAACCCGATGTCCATTGCAGCTTGGGGATCACCAGGTCATGCAGCACGCGCGTCCAGGGTACATCGACCAAAAACACGGCAATGACGTAAGCAAACAAAAAAAGCGTGAGCCATTTCAAAATCGGGGCCAGCTTGCGGTAAGGCACAAACACCTGCAACAGCACAGTCAGTACGCCAAATACCACCGCATGAAAGTGTGCCCCACCACCCACCACCAATTGCAGCGCTTCACCCATGGCGGCAATATCAGCCGCGATGTTGATGGTGTTGGCTACTACCAGCAACAAAACCATGGCCATCAAAAAAGGGCGTGGCGTGTGCTCCCGCAGGTTGGCTGACACGCCCTTACCCGTGACGCGGCCAATGCGCGCGCTAACCAGTTGAATCGCAATCATGAAAGGCAGTGACAAAAAAACCGTCCACAGCAGCCCGGTGCCAAACTGCGCGCCCGCCTGGGTATAGGTGGCAATGCCCGAAGGGTCGTCATCCGCCGCGCCGGTGATAACGCCTGGGCCGACGTGGCGCAAGAATGAAGGTGCATGTTGAGGCATAAAAGTAGCCTAACACGCTGCCAAGACGTATTTTTGACTTATTTTTTTATAGCAAATTAATACGCTAGCTCAGTAAATTTATGTGTTGTAAGCTACAAAATCAATAGCACTCTGAAATCATTGACATTGGTGTAAGTAGGGCCGGTGACCACCAGATCGCCCAGCGGACTGAAGTAGCCATAGGCATCGTTGCGGTCTAGGTGGTCGTCAATTTTCAGGCCCTGGGCGGTAGCGCGTAGCAGCGTGTCGGGGGCCACAAAAGCGCCTGCGTTGTCTTCAACTCCGTCAATGCCATCGGTGTCTGCGGCCAGTGCGTAGACGCCGCTTTGGCCTTGCAGCGCAAGCGCCAGGCCCATGCAAAACTCGCCTGCACGACCGCCTCTGCCTTTGGCAGCTCCATTACGTAGGGCCTTGACAGTCACGGTCGTTTCGCCGCCGCTCAAAATCACGCAGGGTTTTTCAAACGCGCCTGTTCCCTTCGCTGCCGCGCGCGCCAGTGCTGCATGCACCTTGCCCACTTCACGCGACTCGCCTTCCATTTCGTCGCTCAAAATATAGGCCTTCAACCCCGCTGCACGGGCTGCTGCTGCGGCGGCTTCCAGACTTTGCTGCGGGGTGGCGATCAGGTGGACTTCGTGGCCGTTGAACAGCGCATCACCGGGCTTGGGGGTTTCCAGCGCGCCGCTTTCCAGCTGCGCCAGTACTGCAGCAGGCACCTCCATGTTGTAACGCTTCAGTATCGCCAACGCATCAGCACAGCTCGTAGCATCTGGAACGGTCGGGCCGCTGGCAATGATGGACGGGTCGTCGCCCGGTACGTCGCTGATGGTCAGCGTCACCACCCGCGCAGGCGCGCAGGCAGCGGCCAGACGGCCGCCCTTGATGCGCGACAGGTGTTTGCGCACGCAGTTCATTTCAGAAATATTGGCACCGCTGTTCAGCAAGGCTTTGTTGATACGCTGTTTGTCGGCCAGCGTCAAGCCGTCGGCAGGCAGCGTGAGCAGCGACGAGCCGCCGCCAGATATCAGGCACAGCACCAGGTCGTTTTCAGTCAAGCCCTGCAGCATCGCCAGCATGCTTCTTGAGGCTTGCAGGCCTGCTGCATCGGGTACGGGGTGCGCTGCTTCAATGATTTCAATGCGCTGCTTGAAACCATTGAGCGACTTGGCTTTCAGTGAATCGGGCAGCGGTGGAATATGCTGGTAGCGCGTCACCACCAGGCCCTGCATCGGTGCGTCTTGCGGCCACAGCGCTTCAACCGCCTGCGCCATCGAACCACCCGCCTTGCCCGCACCAATCACGATGGTTCGGCCACCGCTTGCCAGGGACGGCGGTTTTGGCAGGAATGCGGCGGTGTTTTCAAGCGGCAGCGCACGCTTGACGGCCACCTCAAACAAATGTTGTAAAAACTCTTTAGGCTGCAAAGCCGGATTTAAAACGCTGGAATGCATGAAAGTCTCCTAGCGTAATTGTGCCGTGCAATGAAAGGGTAATCAGCCGTTCAGCCCACATGCTGCCTAGAATCCAAATTTTCCAAAAAAGGTTTCGCTGCATGAATTCCTATCTCGCGCTCGGCATCGCCATCGTCGGTGAAGTTATCGGCACCACAGCTTTGAAATCAAGCGACAGCTTTACCCGGCTGGTGCCGTCCATCATCACCATCATCGGTTACGGCGTGGCGCTGTACTTTTTAACGGTGACGATGCAGACCATCCCCACAGGCGTGGCCTACGCCATCTGGTCAGGCCTGGGGATTGTGCTGATCACGGTTGCCGCCTACTTTATGCATGGACAAAAGATTGACCTGATGGGCATGCTAGGCATGGCGCTGATTGTGGCTGGCGTGGCAGTGTTGAACTTGCTGTCTACATCTGCCAAGCATTGATTACTTTTTACCCAGCCCCAGCCGTTTGGCACTTTCAACATACACCTTGGTGCGCTCAGCCATGAATGCATCCATCTGCTGTACGCCGACATTGACCAGTTCGAAGCCGCTCTTGGCGGCCAGTTCTTTCATTTCTGGCTCGGCATTGAGCGAAGCCCACATGTCGGACATTTTTTTGCGCGCATCGAGAGGCGTTGATTTGGGCATGCCGATACCGCGATAAGCGCCATCGACCCAGTCGACGCCCAGCTCCCGAAAGGTGGGCACATCAGGCAGCAGCGGATGCCGCTTTTCCATGGCCACCGCCAAAGCGCGGACCTTGCTTTTGTTATTCACCGCAAAGGCTGTGTAGGTCACCGCGCCATCTATCTGGCTGCCGACCACCGCCAGTGCCATGTCGCCAGTGCCTTTGTAGGGCACGTAGGTGCTCTTGATGTTGAAAGCAGCGTTGAGGCGCTCATGCGACGCATGGTTGGCCGAGTTCAAACCCGAGCCGCCCAGATTCATCTTGCCGGGATCTTTTTTGGCCGCAGCGATGAACTCCGCAAAGGTTTTATAGGTGCTGTTTTCAGGCACCACCAGCGCATCCGGCGTGAAATGAAACCAGTACACGGGCGTGACATCTGCGGTTTTGTACTGCACTTCGCCTTCGATCGGCTGAAACACGATGTGCGGCAAGTTCACTCCCACCACGTTGACACCATCACCTGGCAGGTTGTTCATCTGTGACCACATCAAGCCGCCACCGGCGCCAGCCTTGTACTGAATGATGGTGTCAATCGCTGGACATTTTTTCTTCAGGACTATTTGCTGATGGCGCGCAGACAGATCAGATTCACCGCCAGGCGGAAACGCCTGCCAATACAGCACATTTTTGTCAAAACAACTTACGGCTTGCGCCCAAACGCTGGGTGCCATGCAAAGGCTGGCTATCAGTAACCAGTGGCGAATAGTGATTTTCATTTAATGTCTCCTTGTGGTGAGGCCAGATGGATACGGCGTAACGTCTTTTATCTCTCAACTTTTTATGCGGGTAAGGGTAATAAATGCGCGCAGACAGCCTGCGTGACTTGGACTGTCGTTGCACCACCGCCTAAATCACGGGTGTGCAAAGTCGGGTTGGCTGTCACACGCTCGATGGCAGCCATCAATGCTTGGGCGGCGGCCTGCTCGCCCAAGTGCTCCAGCAACATCACGCAGCTCCAAAAAGTGCCGACGGGGTTGGCCAGCCCTTTACCCATGATGTCAAAAGCGGACCCGTGGATGGGCTCGAACATGCTGGGGTAGCGGCGCTCCGGGTCAATGTTGGCCGTAGGCGCAATACCCAGGCTGCCCGCCAGCGCGGCGGCCAGGTCACTCAAAATATCGGCATGCAGGTTGGTGGCGACCACGGTGTCCAGCGTCGCCGGGCGGATCACCATGCGGGCGGTGCAGGCATCTACCAGCTCTTTATCCCAGGTCACGTCCGGGAACTCATGGCTGACCTCCCGCGCTATCTCGTCCCACATCACCATGGCGTGGCGCTGCGCGTTGGACTTGGTCACCACCGTCAGCAGTTTGCGGGGGCGCGACTGCGCCAGCGTGAAGGCGTA
>JBBAPP010000095.1:0-8552 GCA_040400775.1 Polaromonas sp.
AAAAAAAAGCCACCTTGCGGTGGCTTTTTTGTTTTGACTTAACCTAAGTCAGATTAACGCACCACAGCAATCGCGTCACGCTTGCCGCCCTTGTAGGTGTAAAGGGTCAAAGCGCCGTTTTTCACGTCGCCTTTTTCGTCAAAAGCGATGGTGCCGGTGACGCCTTTGTAGCCATCGGTTTTGGCCAGAACTGGCAGGTATTTTGCTGGCTCTGAAGAACCGGCTTTGACCATGGCAGCGACCATCACGTTGACCGCGTCATAGACGTAAGGTGCATAGACTTGCACGTCAGCATTGAACTTCTTTTTGAAGTCGGCGTTGAACTTGTCGAGGCCAGCTTTTTGAGCGCCTTCAACACCACCGGCTTCAGCGCAAACCACTTGGCCGTCGGCCATGCCGTCGCCAGCCAGTTTGGCCAACTCGCTGGAGCAAATGCCGTCACCGCCCATGAACTTGGCTTTGATGCCCAGGTTCTTCATTTGGCGCATCATCGGGCCAGCAACTGCGTCCATACCACCGAAGAAGATCACGTCTGGATTTTTGCCCTTGAGCGTGGTCAAAATTGGCATGAAGTCAGTGGCTTTGTCGGTCGTGAACTCTTGACCAACGACCTTGCCACCAGCTTTTTTAACGGCTTTGACAAACTCTTCAGCAACGCCTTGGCCGTAAGCGGTACGGTCGTCAATTACGGCAATTGACTTGCCTTTGAGGGTTGACACGGCGTAGCGGCCCAGGGTGCCGCCGAGGTGCACGTCGTCAGCCACCACGCGGAAGGTGGTTTTGTAGCCAGCACGGGTAAATGCTGGGTTGGTGGCGGATGGGGAAATTTGTGGAATACCCGCAGCGCTGTAAATTTTTGATGCTGGGATGGAGGTGCCTGAGTTGAGGTGACCAATCACGCCTGAGACCTTCATGTCAGCCAGCTTTTGAGCCACGGCAGTGCCCTGCTTTGGGTCGCCAGCGTCGTCTTCAAGCACCAGCTCAAGCTTGACTTTTTTGCCGCCAATCATCACGCCTTTGGCGTTGAGTTCTTCAACCGCCATCTTGGCGCCGTTTTCGTTGTCTTTACCCAAGTGCGCAATGCTGCCTGAAAGTGGGCCAACGTGGCCAATTTTTACCACCATGTCTTGGGCGAAGGTCAGGCCAGCAAAAGAGGCAACGGCTGCGAGCACTGTCAATTTGAATTTCATCTGCATAAAAAACTCCGGTTAAAAAAATTTAAAGGTTAAGACATGTTGTTGTCTAAGGCGAGTAGATTAACGCAATTTTCAAGCCTAAAAAGTAACAATGGCAATCGGTTTCCCTAGGTTTGCCCTAGGTTTACCCGGCGCATGAAAATAAACCATGGGCCAGAAGCTGGACTGATCAGCTTTATGGATTGCGCTGGGGCAACTCTTGCGCGATGGCCTGACCGACCGATTCACGCACCACCTGTTCAATTTCTTCCCGCAAGCGCGGCCCCAAGGCTTGCGTCTGCGACAAAATAATCTGCGCCAGCGCTTCACGCAGCCGCCTTTCAAGTACCAGGTCAACCCGCTGCATGACGCGCTGTACCAGCTGGTCTTCAAGCTGACCCGGATTGGGTTGCGCTGCGTCGTCGAAGGCTTGCGCTTGCGGGCTGGCGTTCGCGACCGGGTGCACTACATCGGTCAGGGTCGGGACAAAACGCGGCGGTACTGTCGCGCTGTTCATGCGGCCTCCGATGTTGCTTGGGCCTGATGCCGCCGCAATGCGTAACCCCGATCCCGGTAATGTTTCCATCGGTCGCGGGCGGCCAAGCGGTCAAGCTCCAGATCTGATGCGACCTCCAGTAAGCGCTCAAACCGTTCAAACCCAGCGGGCACCTGCTGGCCCAAATTGACCAGCACGCTGCCGGCACTGTCCGTTGGGCAATCTTTCAATTGATCGGCAAGCCATATCGGTGTAGCCGCCAGCTTTCGGGCAGGGGCATTGCACCAGCAGTGTGGCAAAAACTCAGTGCCTGAATAGCACCACAGCAATTCGTCAAGCTGCTGCAGCAGCTCGGGCTCAGCCGTGACAACAGTTTTAGCGCCGCTGCGATAGGCCTTGCGCAACAAGCGGCAGCTGTAGTGCAGCTTGTCCGGCACATTCACGTAAAACTCAATATCTGTCATGCCGTGCGGGTGCGCTTTTTAGCCGCCGGGATGCTGGCTGGTGCGACCTCGACTTGGCCTAACAAATAGTCAACCAGCAATGCCACGGGTCTGCCGGTTGCGCCTTTGGCAGCGCCGCTTTTCCAGGCTGTGCCAGCAATGTCCAGGTGCGCCCAGGCATATTTAGTCGCAAAGCGCTGCAAAAATTTAGCTGCTGTCACCGCACCACCGGCGCGGCCCGCGATGTTGGCAACGTCCGCAAAATTGGTTTTAAGGCCTTCTGCGTAGTCGTCGTCCAGCGGCATGCGCCAGCACAAATCCATGGACGAATCACCGGCATCGAGCAAAGCTTTGGCAAGACCGTCGTGGCTGGCAAACAAGCCGCTGCGCACGCCGCCCAAAGCCACCACACAGGCACCCGTCAAGGTAGCAATGTCAATCACGGCACGCGGTTTGAAGCGCTCGGCATAGGTCAGCGCATCGCACAGCACCAAGCGACCTTCTGCGTCGGTATTCAATATTTCAATGCTTTGGCCGCTCATGCTGGTGACCACATCGCCGGGCTTGATGGCGCGGCCATCGGGCATGTTTTCGCAAGCCGGTATCAAGCCCATCACGTTGATGGCGGGCTTCAGGTCAGCCAATGCTCTGAAGACACCCAGCACGCTGGCTGCGCCGCACATGTCAAACTTCATCTCGTCCATTTCAGCGGCTGGCTTGATGGAGATGCCGCCGGTGTCAAAGGTAATGCCCTTGCCGACCAGCACAATCGGCGCATGGGTTTTGGCCGCACCGTCGTAGCGCAGCACGATAAAGCGCAGCGGCTCGACGGAGCCCTGCGCCACCGCCATGAATGCGCCCATGCCCAGCTTGGCGACTTCTTTGAGGCCCAACACATCGACCTTGATAGCCGGCAGCTTGCCCAGCGCCCTGGCTGCACCTGCCAGCATCACCGGCGTGGCGTGGTTGGCTGGCCGATTGGCCCATTCCTTGGCCAGTGCAAGGCCCTTGACCAGCGCCAAGCCTTTTTCAAACCCAGGTTTAACTTTGGCTGCGTTGGGAACAGCCAGGCTTACTTGCTCTAGTTTGACTGCCACGGGCTTTGACTTGGTGGTGGCATAGGCATAAGCCGCGTCACCACAAGCTACTACGGCACGGCACAGCAAGTCGTCTGAGAGCACTTCAAGCGCGCATAAGCTCAACACCAGGTGCTTGACGTTGCTGCTTTTGAGCGCGTTGATCGCCGCCAGCACCGCCAAGCGGACGTTTTTGGCGCTGCCGTCGCCGCAGCCCACCAAAACCAGTCGGGTGGCCGCCAGACCCGCAGAGCGGTAGCTGTGGAGCAATTTACCGGGCTTGGTTTCCAGGTCACCCGACTTGATGGCCAGCGCCAGCAGCTTTGACACTGGGTCTGCGCTGTCGGCGGTTGACATGTCTTGCGGCACAAGGACGACCAGGGCATCGCACTTTTCAGTTGAAAGTCTGGCACGGGTCAATGTTTTAAGTTCAAAGTCCATAATCAAAGGTTAAACCTGTCAAAAATAATTAAATTCAAGGTAAAAGGGCGCTATTTCAGCCAATGTTATTCCAATCTTCCCTTCGCAGAGAACTGGCCCGGAGTTTCGGGGCTACGTTTGTTGTTTTGATCACCATTGTGCTGACTATTGTGCTGATACGCACCTTGGGCCAGGCTTCGCGCGGCGTTATCAGTCCGCAGGACGTGATGTTATTTATGGCCTATTCGGTGCTGGGCCGGCTGCCAACTCTTTTGACGCTGTCGCTTTTCATTGCCATGGTGGGCACCTTGTCGCGCATGTACCGCGACAGTGAAATGGTGGTCTGGTTTACCAGTGGGCGCAGTCTAACCAGCTTTTTGGTGCCGCTGTTTCGCTTTGCCTGGCCAGTTTTACTGATTGTTGCTTTGACGTCCTTGTTTGTCTGGCCGTGGACCAACCAGCAAACCCGTGACATGCAGCAGCGTTACGCCGAGCGAAGCGACGTCGACCGGATTGCGCCTGGGCAGTTTCAGGAATCCTCTGGCGGGAATCGTGTATTTTTTATTGATCGGGGGGTACAGACCAATCAAAAATCAAGCAACAACGTGTTTATAGCCGCCAACGAGAAAGGCAAAAACTCGATTACCACTGCGCGTTCTGGCCGGATCGACGCAACTGGCGAGCAACCGATGTTGATTTTAGAAAATGGCCAGCGGCTCGAAAACGAAAACGGTAAAAACAGCCTGAAAATAAGTTATTTTGAGGTCTACGGCAGCGCAGTCAGCAATACCCATGAGCAAAACACCGATGCCAGAGATGCCAAGCTGCTGTCAGTACCGGTGCTGCTCAGCTCGCCAACACGCGCCAACCAGAGCGAGCTGGCCTGGCGTCTTGGGCTGGGTTTGGCAGCCGTCAACTTTGTGGTGCTGGCCGTCGCATTGGCCAATGTCAACCCACGCGGTGGGCGCAGCGCCAACTTTGTTTTTGTCGTGCTCACCTTTCTGGTCTATAACAACCTGGTGAACCTGGGTCAAAGCTGGATTTTTGGCGGATCCATCAGCTTTGCCGGCTTGATGGCCTTGCTGCATGGCGGAACGCTGGTGTTGGGCCTGCTGTGGCTGGCCAAACGTAACGCCAACTGGACGTTGCGATCGGCTTTGCGCCCGCGCCTGAAACCGACCCAGGCCGCCGCATGAAAACCATTCGCCGCATGATTTATGGCGAAACCCTGATAGCCATTGCCTGTGTCGCGATGGGTTTTTTAGCGCTGTTTTTCTTTTTTGACCTGGTCGATGAGCTGCAGTACTTGGGCAGGGTCAACGCCGTGCTGGGTGGCCTGACTTTGACCAGCGACACTTACCAGATCAGGCAGGCGCTGGTTTATGTGGCCTTGCTGGTGCCCAACCACTTGTATGAACTGCTGCCGATATCGGTGTTGATCGGCACGATTTTTGTGATGGCCAGAATGGCCCAAAGCTCCGAATACACGATTTTGCGAACCAGTGGGTTGACCCCGTGGCGGGCTTTGATAATGTTGTTGAATCTAGGGGCGTTTTTTGTGCTGATGAGTTTTGTCATTGGCGAATATGTGTCGCCATGGACGGAGCGTAACGCCCAACTACTCAAAGCGCGCTACATGGGTAGCATCAGCGTCGGCCAAACCGGCGCCTGGCTAAAAGAAAAGCAGGTCTACAACACCGTCGTTGCCAATGTCAGAACCCTGTCCCCAACCAACGAAATGCTGGGTTTGCAGATACTTGAGTTCAACAATGCGGGCCTGATGGTGTCAAAAATGCAGGCTGCAAGCGCTTCGTTTGGACCGGACGATGCGTGGCAACTGCACAATGTCACGCGCACTGAGTTCAATGTTGCAGCTGGCCCGGACAATGCCGGCAAGCAAGCCACGCAAACCGCCAGTGTGACCAAAAGCACAGTTGCCAGATTTCGCTGGCCGACTGAAATTACCCAGCAAATGGTGTCTGTCGCGCTGCTCAAGCCTGAGCGCATGGGAACGCTGGACTTGTTCAATTACATTCGGCATCTGGACGACAACGGCCAGGCGGCCCAACGTTATGAAATTGAGTTTTGGAAAAAGATTTTTTACCCTCTCAGTTGCCTGGTGATGGTGATGCTGGCGCTGCCGTTTGCTTATTTACACTTTCGCTCTGGCGGGATTGCCGCATACGTTTTTGCCGGGGTGATGATTGGTATCAGTTTCTTTTTGCTGAACAACGTATTTGGCTACATGGGAAACCTGCAAAACTGGGAACCCTGGCTAGCCGCCGCAGCACCCGGCATGCTTTATATGGCGCTGTCGCTGAGTGCCTTTGGCTGGCTGGTCATCAGGCGATAATGCAAAACCCATGACAACCGGCATTATTCTTTTTGCACATGGTTCACGTGACCCGCAGTGGCGGCTACCGATTGAAGCCGTTGCCGCACACATCACGCAGCGCCAACCCGATGCCCTGGTACGCTGCGCTTACCTTGAACTGTGCTTGCCATCGCTGCCTGATGCTGCTACAGATTTGATAGCTGCTGGCGCCTCTGCTATAAGGGTTTTCCCGTTATTTTTAGGTGTGGGAAAGCATGCCCGTGAGGACTTGCCGCTGCTGATCCATGGCATCCGTCAGGCCCACCCCAGCGTAACGGTTGAGCTTTTGCCGACGGCTGGGGAGTCAGACAAGCTGACAGAACTCTTGGCTGAAATGGCATTAGCCTAGGCTCCAAGAGATGCGTTCTTTGGTGGCAGAATAAAGTTAAAAATAACCTCCAGCCTAAATTTGATATGAATCTTCACCAGTTCCGATTTGTCCAGGAAGCCGTTCGTCGCAACCTCAATTTGACCGAAACCGCGCGCGTTCTGCATACCTCGCAGCCGGGTGTTTCCAAAGCCATCATTGAGCTGGAAGAAGAGCTTGGCGTTGAGATTTTTGCCCGCCATGGCAAACGCCTCAAACGCGTGACGGAGCCCGGCCAGCATGTCCTCAAAAGTATAGATTTGATCTTGCGTGAAGTCGGCAATTTGCGGCGCATTGGCGAGCAATACTCCAAGCAGGACAGTGGAACGCTGTCGATTGCCACGACCCACACGCAGGCCCGGTATGTGCTGCCGCAACCGGTGGCCAAGCTGCGTGAAGCCTTCCCTAAAGTCAATGTCAGCTTGCATCAAGGCTCACCCGACCAAGTCGCCCACATGCTGATGGACGAGGTCGCTGAAATTGGCATCGCCACCGAGTCGCTGACGCAGTACGCCGACTTGATCACCCTGCCGTGTTATGAGTGGCAGCACATGCTGGTGTTGCCACTGGCGCATCCTTTGGCAAACAAAACCAACATCACGCTGCAAGACTTGGCACTCGAGCCGCTGATCACTTACCACCCATCTTTTACCGGCCGTACCAAAATTGACTTGGCATTTAGCGCCAAAAATTTGCAGCCCCGGATTGCGCTGGAAGCGATTGATTCAGACGTCATCAAAACCTATGTCCGGCTGGGCTTGGGGGTTGGCATTGTGGCGGAGATGGCTTTAAAAGACGACGGTACCAACAGCGACTTGATCGCTATACCGGCTGGGCATTTGTTTGGCCTGAATGTGGCGCGTGTGGCCTTCAAACGGAGTGCTTATTTACGCAATTTTGTCTATACTTTTGCTGAGCTGCTGAGCAGTGATTTGACCCGCAGCGTGGTTGAAAAAACCATGGCAGGCCATGCCAGCGATGTTTGATTTTTTAATCTTTTGAGATGCAGTAAGCCATGAACACTGTGATTGAACGTACCCCAGCCCTGAAAACCAAGTTGCCTGCCGTCGGCACCACCATTTTCACGGTGATGTCGAGCTTGGCTCTCGAGAAAAATGCCGTCAATTTAGGCCAGGGCTTCCCTGATTTTGAATGTGACCCGCAACTCGTCGGCGCAGTGACAAAGGCCATGACCCAAGGCTTAAACCAATACCCACCCATGCCGGGTGTGCCGGTGCTGCGTGAAGCCATATCGGCCAAGCTGCTGCAACTGCATGGCCGCAGCTACAACGCCACGACTGAAGTCACCGTGACTGCCGGGGCTACCCAAGCCATCATCACCGCCATCTTGGCTGTGGTCCACCCTGGCGATGAAGTCATCGTGCTGGAACCCTGCTACGACAGCTATGTGCCCAATATTGAGCTGGCAGGCGGCGTGGTGGTGCGCGTGCCTTTGGTGCCGGGCACTTTCCGGCCGGACTTTGACAAGATCAGCGCGGCCATGACACCCAAAACCCGTGCCATCCTGGTAAATTCGCCGCACAACCCGAGCGC
Source organism: Polaromonas sp. (assembly GCA_040400775.1). GTDB lineage: Bacteria > Pseudomonadota > Gammaproteobacteria > Burkholderiales > Burkholderiaceae_C > Polaromonas. Next base: position 7,906 of record JBBAPP010000095.1, read on the forward strand.
CACGGTTTGGACCAAAGCCGATATGCTGAAGTTGCAAGATCTGCTGGCGCCCACCGATGTGCTGCTGATCAGCGACGAGGTCTATGAGCACATGGTGTTTGATGCAGACCAAGGCCAGATCCACCAAAGCGCCGCCCGTTTTGCAGGGCTTGCAGCGCGGGCGTTTATTGTCAGCAGCTTCGGCAAAACCTACCACGTCACCGGCTGGAAGGTCGGCTATGTGGCTGCACCCGCATCCTTGACAGCAGAGTTTCGCAAGGTGCATCAGTTCAATGTGTTCACCGTCAATACGCCGGTGCAGTACGCCATGGCGAGCTACATGGCCAACACCAGCGCCTACCTTGAGCTGCCCGCTTTTTACCAGCGCAAGCGCGATTTGTTTCGTGCTGGCTTGGCCAAAACCCGCTTCAAGCTGCTGCCCAGCGAAGGCAGCTACTTTCAGTGCGTCGATATTTCAGAGGTCAGTGATTTGAACGAAGCCGATTTCTGCACCTGGCTAACGTCTGAAATGGGTGTGGCAGCGATACCGCTGTCAGCGTTTTATGGCAACAGTTTTGACCAGCGGGTGGTGCGCTTTTGCTTCGCCAAAAAAGACGAAACGCTGAACGCAGCGCTGGCGCGACTGGCCAAGTTGTGAATTCACTGAA
>JBBAPP010000096.1:0-8530 GCA_040400775.1 Polaromonas sp.
ACATGCGCGGTGTGCGGGAACATGTTCACCACGCCGGCTGACGTGCAGCGGTATGCTCCGCTTTGCACCAGCACGCCTGCATCACGCGCCAGCGTGGCCGGGTTGCAGCTGACATACACAATGCGCTTGGGCAGCGCCCAATCCCCAAGCACCAGCGCCTGCTGGTGAATGCCGTCGTCACACGGCACACCTGTGAGGATTTGTTGATGCAGCGCCGCCAAGGATTTGAACAGTTCAAACGCGCCTTCACGCGGTGGATCGACCAGCCATTTATCAGCCATAGCGTCTTTAACGAGCATGGCAGGCGTCATTTCAAACAAATTGCGTGCTACAAAAGTAATAGCTTCATGCACGCGATTTTGCTTGGATAAAGGCTTATTTAATAGATAATTTTGACGCGCACGGGCAACCAATACTGGGCTGCCCTCAACGCCCAGCACAGCGCGTGCACGTGTGGCCAGCGGCAGCGTGAAATTGCCCAGTCCGCAAAACCAGTCAATCACCCGTTCATGGGCTTGCACGTCCAACAAGCGCAGCGCTCGCGACACCAGCACCTGGTTGATATGCGGGTTAACCTGTGTGAAGTCGGTCGGTTTGAACGGCATCACCACGCCAAACTCCGGCAGTGCATAGCTGAGCTGCGGGACGTCCTCATCGAGCAAAGCCACTGTCTCTAAGCCGCCCGGTTGCAGCCACCACTGCAGGCCTGGATGGATGACCGCAAAAGCCCGCAGCTTGGTTTTGTCAGCGTCACTCAGGACTTCCATGTGCCGTAGCACCAGCGCAGTGACTGTGTCGCCACAGGCCAGCTCGATTTGCGGCACGCTTTCTTTTGCGTCCAGGCTGGCAATCAGCGCGCGCAGCGGCATCAACATATTGCTGATGTGGAGGGGCAGCACAGCACAGCTTTGCATGTCCGTCACGTAGCTACTTTTGCGCTCGTGAAAGCCCACCAACACGACGCCTTTTTTGCGAACATACCGGACCGACAAACGCGCCCGGTAACGATAGCCCCAGGCCGGACCTTCAATCGGCCGCATCAGCTGGTCAGCTTTGAGTTTGCCGATGTGCTCCAAAGCGTCTTCAAGCACGCGCTGCTTGACAGCAACTTGCGCGCCGATATGCAAATGCTGCATCTTGCAGCCACCGCAAGCGCCCGTATGCAACCCAAAGTAGGCGCAACCGGGCCTGACGCGCTGGGATGATTCACGGTGAATTGCCATGACCATGGCTTTTTCAAATGACGGTTTTTTGCGGTAAACATTGGCCGTGACCACCTCGTACGGCAAAGCACCTTCAATGAATACCACTTTGCCGTCAGCGCGGTGGGCGATGCCCTGGGCCTCGATGTCGAGTGACTCGACGGTCAGCAGATCCGGTGGGTAAATTGGGGCGTCAGTGTTGTCAGGCACGGGGACTTACTTGGCAGGCAAGTACTTGGCCGGATCTACCGGTTTGCCTTGACGGCGAATCTCAAAATGCAGCTTGACGCGGTCGGCGTCGCTGTTGCCCATTTCTGCAATTTTTTGGCCTTTTTTGACTGACTGGTCTTCCTTGACCAACAAGGTCTGGTTATGCGCATAGGCGGTTAAAAATGTGTTGTTGTGCTTCAAAATAATCAGGTTGCCGTAGCCGCGCAAGCCAGCTCCGGCGTACACCACGCGGCCGTCACCTGCAGCGATGATCGGGTCACCGGCATTGCCGTCAATGTCGTAGCCTTTATTTTTAAGCTCGTCGAAACCAGCAATCAGCTTACCTTGGGCCGGCCATATCCAGGCGATGTCGTCTTCAGTGGCAGTGGGTTGTGGGCTGCTGGCAGTGGGTTGTGGGCTGCTGGCAGCGGCTAGCGGGTTTGATGCAGCGCTGGCAGGCCGCAATGCTGGTGCGGCAGTAGTGGTGCCCTGCATACCTGATGTGACAGGGCGTACCACAACCAGCGGGTTGTCGCTGCCGGGCGGCACTATACGCAGCACCTGTCCGACTTCAATCAGGTTGGGATTTTCTAAGTTATTCCAGCGCACGACATCGCGAAAGTTTTGTCCCGCATCCAGCCCAATCCGAATCAGCGTGTCGCCGGGTTTAACAGTGTAATAACCGGGCTTGCCTGCGTTGTCAAAAACAGGCAGCGGCTTCAAGCCCGATGTATCAACTGGTGCAGGTACGCCGACCTGCGATGGCCGCGAGCTGCTGGTGCCACGGTCTTGAACCGGTGCGTTATTCAATGAGCGTGAGCTACAGCCCATGGCCAAACCCACCGCGGTAACAGCAGTCAAAGCCATCAGCGCGCGCTGCGTGATTGGGGGGATGGAACGCATTCTTTGCTTGCCTATGGTCTTTAAAGGAGCTTTGTCAGCTGGTTCCTGATTTTAGAGGCACAAAGTGAACCGCCTCCAGCAACGTCTGGATGATGCCGCGCGCAGTTTTATCAACCATCACCAGGGCTTGTGCGCCGTTTGCCCCCTGCACGGGTGCTACCAGTCGCCCGCCGACGGCTAGTTGGTCTATCCAAGCCTGCGGTAAGGCCTCGCCCCCCGCAGCGGCAATGATGGCTGCATACGGTGCGCCCTTGGCGTAACCCACCATCCCATCACCATACAGCAGGTGCAAATTGGCCACCCGCAGTGGGCGCAAGTTATGCCGCGCCCTGTCGTGCAAGCCGCGCAGGCGTTCGATGCTGTAAACCTCTGTCGCTAGGTGCGCCAGCAAGGCGGCTTGGTAGCCGCAACCGGTACCAATTTCAAGCACCCGGCCCAGCTTGCCGTTGCAGTCTTTTACCAACAGCTCGAGCATGCGTGCCACCACATTTGGCTTGCTGATGGTTTGGCCCAGGCCAATTGGCAAACTGGTGTCTTCATAAGCTTGGTTAACCAAGGCTGAGTCAACAAAGCAGTGCCGCTCCACCTGCCCCATGGCGGCCAACACCCGGCTGTCTTGTACCCCCTGCGCAGCCAGCTTATGCACCATGCGAGCGCGAACCGCTTGGGAATCCAGCCCCAAACCCGTTGCCATGCTTGAGTCCGGTTTTTGAGGCTGTTTCAGATCATCTTTCAGACCTTTAGCATCGCTTTCACGCGATCGGGCAGCTATTGATTGCCCAGCACCTGTCTGGCTTGCAGCTGCTGGCAAACGCAGCGGAAAACCCGGTCTGCGAGGGGCAGTAACAGGTTTCATGCACCAGCGCGTTCCAAATCAGCGATGCGTTTCGCCCAAGCCGGCAACTGGGCATGCTCGGTCAAGTCAACATGCAGCGGTGTGATGCAAACATGGCCTTGAAGCGCCGCATGAAAGTCAGTGCCTTCGCTGTCGTCTTTGGCAGCGCCGGCGCTGCCTATCCAGTACATAGTGTCCCCGCGCGGGCTGATTTGTGTGATGACCCGCTCAGCCGCATGGCGGCGACCCAGGCGAACAACTTTGGTTTCTTTAAGCTCAGCGTCTGGCAGGTTGGGAATATTCACATTCAACAGCCAGGGGTGGCCAGGTTTTGCAATGGACGGCATGAGTTGCAGCACCAGTGCCCGGGCGCGTCTGCCAGCTGCATCGATGTTTGCCCAGCCCTTCTCGGTTTGCGAAAAGGCAATCGCTGGAATACCAAACAAATAGCCCTCCATGGCCGCGCCCACAGTGCCTGAATAAATCGTATCGTCGCCCATATTGGCACCGTTGTTGATACCCGAAACCACCAAGTCGGGCCGGTAACCCAAGAGTCCCGTCAGTGCAATGTGTACACAGTCAGCTGGTGTGCCATTGATGTACCTGAAACCATTGGCCGCCGTCTGCACATACATCGGCGTATGCAGGGTCAGCGCATTCGACTTGGCGCTGTTGTTCTGCTCAGGCGCCACCACCTCCACGTCGGCTATGTCTTTTAAAGCCTCGTACAAAGCCACAATGCCTGTGGCTTGATAACCGTCGTCGTTTGAGATAAGTATTTTCATTTTCTTATTCTAGGTGACCAGCAAGACAAAGGTGACACATGGGGATGCTCAGCAGCTTGTAATTTACCTATGATGGTGAACCATAACCCCAACGGAGAACACGATGCATGCTTGGCTTTGCGAGAACCCCACTGGCGTTGACGCCTTGACATGGCAAGAATTGCCCACCCCAACACCCAAAGCTGGCGAGGTGTTAATTGAGATCAAAGCCGCGTCGCTTAACTTTCCTGACCTGCTGATTGTTCAAAATAAATATCAGATGAAGCCGACCCTGCCCTTCGTGCCAGGCTCTGAATATGCGGGTGTAGTGCAAGCCGTGGGTGAAGGTGTCAAACATTTACAAGTTGGCCAGCACGTTGCATGCCTTTCAGGCACAGGTGGCTTTGCTACCCACACCATCGCGCCCGCAGCATTGTGTATGCCGCTGCCACCGGGCTTTCCGTTTGTTGATGCAGCAGCCTTCATCATGATTTACGCCACATCGCATCACGCGCTGGCTGACCGCGCACAGCTCAAAGCGGGTGAAACCGTGCTGGTGCTGGGCGCTGCCGGCGGCGTGGGCACATCAGCCATTCAAATCGCCAAAGCGCTAGGCGCGCGTGTGATTGCCGCCGCGTCCACCGACGAAAAATGCGCCCTCTGCACATCCATCGGCGCCGACGAAACCATCAACTACAGCACCAGCGATTTACGCGAAAGGATAAAAGCGCTCACAGGCGGTAAAGGCCCTGACGTGGTGTACGACCCGGTAGGCGGCGAGTACACCGAGCCCGCCTTCCGCTCGATCGCCTGGCGCGGCCGCTACCTGGTGGTGGGTTTCGCGTCTGGCCCCACGCCATCACTGCCGCTGAACTTACCGCTGTTAAAAGGCGCATCCATCGTCGGCGTGTTTTGGGGCGGCTTTGCCAAAGCAGAGCCCCAGGCCAGCGCCGCCGCCTTGGCCGAGCTGGCCAACTGGTATGCCCAAGGCAAGATCAAACCCGTCATCGACAGCACCCTGCCCATGAGCGAGCTGAAGGCCGCCTATGCGCACATGGGCTCGCGTGGGGTGAAGGGCAAGCTGGTGATGGTGAATTAACTGCCTGGCGGCCGCTCCCGGTGTGTTGCGGGCATTTGGCGGAGCTTTAATATGGTTTTAATATGGTTATTGACACCATCATTAATTATGGCTAAAGTAACCATATGAAGGCCGTAAGAATTTTTTACGATAAGACGGTTCTTCCTGACGGAGCCATCGTTCAAATGATCATATGGCAATTGCCGCGCTCTACCTCAGAACGGCCTCATGGGTTGAAGTACAGCCTGTTTTATGGCGGGCCGGACGGGCGCATTGTGGGTTACGACAACGAAAGTGGCAAAGGCGACCACAAGCACATCAGGGATGTGGAAACGCGCTATAAATTTATCGACGTTGAAACAATGGTGGCTGATTTTCTGGCCGATGTGGAAAGAATGAGAAATGAACACGACGAATAAGGTTCAAGTGAATGTGGGGAGCCTTGCCGATATGGGCAAGCGATTTGCTGGCGCGTGGAACAGAGCGACTTCCGGTGAACAAGTCCAAGAAACCCACGTCACATTTCTGAATCTGCAGACGATGCTGGACACCTTGTCGCCCCGCCGCCTGGAGCTGCTGCGCCATGTCCGTCAACATGGGGCCGCAAACGTGCGCGAATTGGCGCAGACACTTGGACGTGATTACAAAAATGTTCATCAGGATGTCGCAGTACTAGAGTCTGCTGGGCTTTTGGTGCGCGATGGACGCAAACTGGCGGCTCCGTGGGATGAGTTGCAGGCCAATGTGTCGTTAATGGCTGCTTGAAATGTCTGTAGACAAACAACGATTCAGCAACCACTGCGGGCATGAGCCCAACGGTCAAAGTGTCCAGCGTATGACCTCTCCAGCATAGCCAGAGCGCTATCAACATCACCTGTAGACCCGGCACGATTTATAAGTGAACTTTTGATGATTTGTGTAGTCAATGGTCGATGCAAAAAGAAGATGCCGCAAGCAGTCGCGAGAAGTACTGCACGAACGCCGCAAACAAGTTGTTCGCATGCATCGCAAAGGGGTCGGCGTGATGCAAATTGTTGAGCAAACGGGGTTGAGCTGGACGGCGGTCAACACCGCACTGCGCCTGCACAGCGAAGGCTAGGCGGCAACGCTCAAGCCCGGTATTCGAGGTAAAAAGCCAGGCAGTGGCCGCAGCTTGACACCTGGGCAAGAGCAGACCATCGGCCAGACGATTTGTGACAAGCGCCCCGAGCAATTGAAGATGGACTTTGCCCTGAGCAGAGGTGCTGTGCGCCAACACATAGACCAAGAGTTGGGTCTCAAACTGTCGATTCGAGCGGTCGGCAACTACCTGGCGCGCTGGGGCTTTACCCCGCAAAAGCCGATTAAAAAGGCCTATGAGCAACGCCCCGAAGCCGTCAAAGCGTGGCTCGATGCGCAGTACCCCGCCATGGAGGCCAAGGCTGAGGGTGCTGAGATTTCCTGGGGCGATGAGACAGCATTGGTCAACACAGACGTCAGGGGCAGGAGCTACGCACCAGCAGGTAAAACACCTGTGACGTTTGCTGTGGGCGGCACGCGTCACAAGCTGTCGATGATTGCCACGCATAGGCGCACGCTTACCCAACTACAAAAGCAAGCGTTGACGACACCACAGACGCGTGGGCAGCCGCATTTCCGCGTTTGATGACCTGCGTTTGGATGAAGTGTTTTGGTACCACCGCGCACGCAACTTTCTGTAAAGTTTGGCTGCCGAAGAACAAACCGCATGGGCGGCACACTGCCGTGGTCGCTTGATAAGTGGCGTTGGCTAAGCGCGGACACTGGCCAGTTATTTTGAAGAGATCAAAAAATTGGTAGATTGGCTGCAAGCCACACTGACTGGGGCTTCTGAACCAAATATGGCTGGCAAGGCAGTACTGGATGGCTTGGCGCGTATGGAGCGGGTTTGCTTGCTTCTGTATCATGATTGAAAACAACAAGGAAACTTTATGCGGCAACTTTTTACAGGCTTACTGACTTTTGCTTTAACTTTATCTGCCTCTTGGGCTCAAAATCGTATCGACACGATCAGAGCTGACGCACCTGCGCTTGCTGCCTATGGTTCACAAAGCATAGGCGTGCGCACTCTACAAGTCATCAATCCAAATCAGATTGACATGCTGCAAATTGACCCTAAAGCGCCCAAACCAGAAGCACTGCCGCGCTACAACCGCCCGCTCACTTTAGAGGTTTGGTATCCCGCGGCGCAAAGTGCTTCAGGGAACACCACCACAAACACGACTCTCCGCGCGCTGGTTCGCGATGGCAAAACCGAAGTTGGCTTGCAAGGTCGCGCCGTGCGCGATGCGGCTCCGTCTGCAACGCCAGCGGCTGGCACGGCCTATCCGCTGGTCATTATTTCTCATGGCTTTCCAGGCAACCGCTTTTTGCTCGCACCTATTGCCGAGAACATTGCGTCCAAGGGCTATGTGGTCGCGTCCATTGACCACACGGATTCAACCTATGATGCGCTGGGCCCTCGCGGCTTCGCCTCGACCTTGGTGAATCGCCCGCTCGATCAGCTCTTTGTGCTGAACGCCATGGCCAAGCTGGCAAAGGATTCGACTTCCTTTTTATATGGCCAAGTCGATACCGACAAGAGCGCAGTCGTTGGCTACTCGATGGGCGGCTATGGCGCCTTGATTACGGCTGGCGCTGGTGTGACGCAAAAAGCGGTGGACTCGGAAGTAGCTCCCGTCATCGTTCCGCACGGCATATTGGGCGCGCATGTGGCGGGTAGCGCTTCGCAACTGGCTTTATTCGATAAGCGAATTAAAACGATTGTGGCGATTGCGCCTTGGGGGCACATCCGCGGCGTATTCGATGCACAAACGGTATCCAGCATAAAAGTCCCGGGGCTATGGCTGGCGGGATCGGTGGATGATGTCTCAGGCTACGACAACATTCGCGCCACTTGGCAAGGTGCAACTGGTGTTGACCGCACATTGCTTACCTTTGAAAATGCCAATCACAACGCGGCTGCGCCCATGCCGCCGCCGCTAGAAGCGCAAGCGGTTGAAACCAAGACAGGTGCAACGATGGCAAATCATTACATCGACGCGGTATGGGATAACGTGCGCATGAACAATATCTCGCAGCACTACATCACAGCTTGGCTTGGCAAATACCTCAAATCCAATGAAGCCATGGACGCTTACTTCGATCCAGTTGCATGGAAGGGTTTCCCTCCACGTACCGCTAAAGGCTTAAAGGTTGAACGGCTACCTGCTGGGCGATGAGTTGCTTGAGCTTTGCACCCTAGCCGCCCACCTCACCAACACTCCAATGGCAAGCTCAAAAGGTGATCCGTCACCGCAAAATATTTGTGTATTTTTGCCTTGATCGGCAAAATTCCCCACAGCTCACGGTATCTTTCCCGGTACTCGTTATGTAGGTATCACCAATAACAAAGTCTTGCCGGACCTCCATATCCTCGCTGCTGGCCTTTGAAATGCACTCGGGCAAAAGTTCATCGGTCACGCGATCCATGTAAGGCAGATCATCCTAGAAAAAGCAGTTGGATGCTCCCGAGTGTGCC
>JBBAPP010000097.1:0-8495 GCA_040400775.1 Polaromonas sp.
GGAAGTTCACTTGGGCTGGGCGGCTAAAGGCCTGGGCCAGCGGATTGGTGACATGTTGCAAGCCGAAGCCAAAGTGGCTGAAGTACGCGCGCTGCTCGACAGCGTGTACAACAAGTCTGGCCGCGCTGAAGACCTGTCCAAACTGTCGGACGCGCAAGTGCTGGAGATGGCTGGTAACTTGTCAGGCGGCGTGCCGTTTGCTACCCCTGTGTTTGACGGCGCATCCGAAGCCGAGATCATGGAAATGCTGCAACTGGCCTACCCTGAAGACCAAGCCAAGGCTAAAGGCCTGACGGCGACCCGCACGCAAGCCCAGCTGTATGACGGCCGGACCGGTGATGCGTTTGAGCGCACCACCACCGTCGGTTACATGCATTTTTTGAAGTTGCACCACTTGGTCGACGACAAAATGCATGCGCGTTCGACCGGTCCTTATTCGCTGGTCACGCAGCAACCCCTGGGCGGCAAAGCCCAGTTCGGTGGTCAGCGTTTTGGCGAGATGGAGGTCTGGGCACTGGAAGCCTATGGCGCATCGTATGTGTTGCAAGAAATGCTCACCGTCAAGTCAGACGACGTGGTCGGCCGCACCAAGGTGTACGAGAGCATTGTCAAGGGCGAGCACGCCATCACGGCCGGCATGCCCGAGTCGTTCAACGTGCTGGTTAAGGAAATTCGCTCGCTCGGTATCGACATGGAACTTGAGCGTTCTTAAATTACAGGATCAAAGGATTTAAATTATGAAATCATTACTCGACCTGTTCAAGCAATTTGCTCCTGATGAGCATTTTGAAGCCATCAAAATTGGCATGGCGTCGCCTGAAAAGATCCGTTCGTGGTCTTTCGGTGAAGTCAAAAAACCAGAAACTATCAATTACCGCACTTTCAAGCCCGAGCGCGATGGTCTTTTTTGTGCCAAGATTTTTGGCCCTATCAAAGACTACGAATGCCTCTGCGGCAAATACAAGCGCCTCAAGCATCGCGGCGTGATTTGCGAGAAGTGCGGCGTTGAAGTCACCCAAACCAAGGTTCGCCGCGAGCGCATGGGTCACATTGACCTGGCCGCACCGTGCGCGCACATCTGGTTCTTGAAGTCGCTGCCGTCACGCTTAGGTCTGGTGCTCGATATGACGCTGCGCGATATTGAGCGCGTGTTGTACTTTGAAGCCTATGTGGTGACTGACCCCGGCATGACCCCGCTGAAAAAATTCAGCATCATGTCTGAGGACGACTACGACGCCAAGGTCAAAGAATACGGCGACGAGTTCACTGCCAAGATGGGCGCCGAGGGCGTGAAAGACCTGCTCGAAGGCCTTGATCTTGACGATGAAATCACCAAGCTGCGCAATGACTTGACCGGCTCAGAGATCAAAATCAAAAAGAACGCCAAGCGCTTGAAATTGATGGAAGCGTTCAAAAAGTCCGGTATCAAGCCGCATTGGATGGTGTTGGAAGTACTGCCCGTGTTGCCACCGGATTTGCGTCCACTGGTGCCGCTGGACGGTGGCCGTTTCGCCACTTCTGACCTGAACGACTTGTATCGCCGTGTCATCAATCGCAACAGCCGCCTGCGCCGTTTGCTGGAATTGAAAGCGCCTGAAATCATTGCCCGCAATGAAAAGCGCATGCTGCAAGAGGCGGTTGATTCGCTGCTCGACAACGGTCGCCGTGGCAAAGCCATGACGGGTGCCAACAAGCGTGCGCTCAAGTCCCTGGCCGACATGATCAAAGGCAAGTCAGGCCGTTTCCGCCAGAACTTGCTGGGCAAGCGCGTCGACTATTCAGGCCGTTCTGTGATTACCGTGGGCCCAACCCTCAAACTGCACCAATGCGGTTTGCCAAAGTTGATGGCACTCGAGTTGTTCAAGCCCTTCATTTTTGCGCAGCTCGAATCACGCGGTATTGCCACGACCATCAAAGCAGCCAAGAAAGAAGTCGAGTCCGGCACGCCCGTCGTCTGGGACATCCTGGAAGAGGTCATCAAAGAGCACCCTGTGATGCTGAACCGTGCGCCTACGCTGCACCGTTTGGGGATTCAGGCTTTTGAGCCAATTCTGATCGAAGGCAAGGCGATTCAGTTGCACCCACTGGTTTGCTCGGCTTTTAACGCCGACTTTGACGGTGACCAGATGGCGGTACACGTACCGCTGTCGGTAGAGGCGCAAATGGAAGCCCGCACTTTGATGCTGGCGTCCAATAACATCTTGTTCCCAGCCAGTGGAGAGCCATCCATTGTTCCGTCGCAAGACGTGGTGCTTGGCTTGTACTACACCACCCGTGAGCGAACCAATGGCAAGGGCGAAGGCCTAGTGTTTGCTGACACCGGTGAAGTGCGCCGCGCATTTGATGCGGGCGAGCTCGATTTGAACGCACGCATCAATGTACGTTTGACCGACTACACCAAAGACAAAACAACAGGCGAGTTTGTACCATCGACCAAGCTCTGGGAAACCACCGGTGGCCGTGCCTTGCTGTCTGAAATTTTGCCTAAAGGTTTGCCGTTTTCCAATCTCAACAAAGCGTTGAAGAAGAAAGAAATCTCCAAGCTCATCAACGTCTCTTTCCGTAAGTGCGGCCTGAAAGAAACCGTGGTCTTTGCAGACAAGTTGCTGCAGTCCGGTTTCCGCTTGGCGACACAAACCGGCATTTCGATTTGCATCGAAGACATGCTGGTGCCTAAAGAAAAAGGCGCCATCATTGCGCGGGCGCAAAAAGAAGTCAAAGAAATCGAGCAGCAGTATGTCTCGGGTCTGGTGACATCTGGCGAGCGTTACAACAAGGTGGTCGACATTTGGGGTAAGTCAGGCGACGAAGTCTCCAAGGTCATGATGGGCCAGTTGTCGAAAGAAAAAGTCACCGATCGCCATGGCAACATCGTTGAGCAAGAGTCGTTCAACTCCATCTACATGATGGCCGACTCCAGCGCTCGCGGCTCACCAGCCCAGATTCGTCAGGTGGCAGGTATGCGCGGTTTGATGGCCAAGCCTGACGGCTCGATCATTGAAACGCCAATTACCGCCAACTTCCGCGAAGGCCTGAATGTGCTGGAGTATTTCATCTCCACCCACGGCGCACGTAAAGGCTTGGCCGACACGGCACTTAAAACCGCCAACTCCGGTTACTTGACGCGCCGCCTGTGCGACGTGGTGCAAGACCTGGTGGTGACTGAAGACGATTGCGGTACCCACGATGGCTCGGTCATGCGCGCCATCGTTGAGGGTGGCGAGGTGATTGAATCACTGCGCGACCGTATTCTGGGTCGTACCGTGGTGGAAGATGTTCTGCACCCTGAGAACCGCTCCATACTGGCCGCGCGCGGCGTGTTACTTGACGAAGACGCGATTGAAGAGTTGGAAATCGCTGGTGTCGACGAAGTCAAAGTACGTACCGCACTGAACTGCGAAACCCGTTTTGGCTTGTGCGCCAAGTGCTATGGCCGCGACCTGGGTCGTGGCGGCTTGATCAATATTGGCGAGGCTGTTGGAATCATCGCAGCCCAGTCCATCGGTGAGCCAGGCACTCAGCTGACCATGCGTACCTTCCACATTGGTGGCGCCGCATCGCGTGCCGCCATTGCTTCCAGCGTCGAGTCCAAGTCCAGCGGCGTGATTGGCTTTAACGCACCGATGCGTTACGTCACCAACAGCAAAAAAGAGCTGGTCGTGATTGCCCGTTCCGGAGAAATCGTCATTCATGATGAACACGGCCGCGAGCGTGAGCGCCACAAAGTACCGTACGGCGCGATTTTGTCTGTCAAGGCGGATCAAGCCATCAAGGCCGGTACTATTCTGGCCAATTGGGACCCCCTGACCCGTCCGATCATTACCGAGTTTGCTGGTAAAGCGCAGTTCGAAAATGTTGAAGAAGGCGTCACTGTTGCCCGTCAAGTTGACGATGTGACTGGCTTGTCTACCTTGGTGGTGATTGACCCGAAACGTCGCGGCGCAACCAAGGTGATTCGCCCTGGTGTCAAATTGATCGATGCCACTGGCAATGAAGTCAAGATTCCCGGCACTGATCACTCAGTGACGATTGGCTTCCAAATCGGTGCGCTGGTTCAGGTGCGTGACGGTCAGGACGTGGGCCCCGGCGAAGTGCTGGCCCGTATCCCGATTGAAGGCCAAAAAACGCGCGACATCACCGGCGGTTTGCCGCGCGTTGCCGAGCTGTTTGAAGCCCGCACGCCAAAAGACAAAGGCACATTGGCCGAGATGACGGGTACCGTGTCGTTTGGTAAAGAAACCAAAGGCAAGATTCGTTTGCAAATCACCGACCCTGAAGGCAAAGTCTGGGAAGACCTCGTGCCAAAAGAGAAGAATATTCTGGTGCACGAAGGCCAAGTGGTTAACAAAGGCGAGTCGATTGTGGACGGCCCTGCCGACCCACAAGACATCTTGCGTTTGTTGGGCATGGAAGAACTCGCCCGCTACATCGTCGATGAAGTGCAGGACGTTTACCGCCTGCAAGGCGTGAAGATCAACGACAAACACATTGAAGTGATTGTTCGCCAGATGCTGCGCCGTGTGGTGGTGGATAACGTCGGTGAGTCTGCCTACATTGCAGGCGAGCAGGTCGAGCGTTCAGCCATGCTGGACATGAACGACGCGCTGCGTGCCGATGGCAAAATGCCAGCGACATTCACCAACTTGCTGCTCGGTATTACCAAGGCATCGTTGTCAACCGACTCGTTTATTTCTGCGGCCTCCTTCCAGGAAACCACCCGCGTACTCACCGAAGCTGCCATCATGGGCAAGCGTGACGAGTTGCGTGGCTTGAAAGAAAACGTGATTGTGGGCCGTTTGATTCCGGCAGGGACCGGTATGGCCTACCACGAGGCACGCAAAGCCAAGGACCAAATGGACGACGCCGAGCGTCGTGCCATTGCCGAAGCTGAAGCCGCCGAACTCGAAGCCATGCCGGCAGGCGCGGACGCTGAAAGCGCAGCCAGCGAGTAACCAGCACGCGGCAAGCGCTGCAACTGGATAGCATCAAGCCCCGCACTGCTCAAGTAACAGTGCGGGGTTTTTGGTAGTAGCGACGTAAGGCTTGACTTGTTTAAGGCGTATTCAACGCCAAAAATGCAATGTTCACGCTGGGTGTGCCGGTACCTGTCTATGCCCGTAAGGGTTGCAACCCAATCAAGAGATGGCTTCGCCCATCTGCAAGCGCAAGTAACTGACCAAAGTCTTTATACGGACAATGCGCATACATTCGGGCGTGGCTACGGCGGTTATTTGCACACCAAATTTTGTCAGGGGAGTCCATCCGCGCAAAACACGCACCAGCTTTTTGCGCTTTAGCGCTTCGGTGCAGGCGTAACTCGGTAACAGGGCGATACCGCACCCTGCGATGGCGGCATGGGTCACGGTCTCGGGGTTGTTAGCATGAAAGCGGCTGATCACACGCACTGCCAACTCTTCAAGTGGCAGGGTTTTGTTGTGCCGTACTTTTTGCATTCTCCAAGCGTCGTCTGCATTTTCTTGCCAGTAGCACATACAACTGTGATGAACTAAATCATTCGGTTGCGCCGGTATGCCCGCTTGCGCCAAGTAGGCTTGGGAAGCAACGTAAATCCAATCGACGTAAGCGATCGGCTCGCTGGCTAAGCCATGCAGTGGAGCGACTGACCAGCGCAGTGCAAGGTCAAAGCGTTCGTAGGCTAAATCCATCATGCGGTCACTAAGTTGCAGCTCGATTTCCAAACCTCGGTGCTGCGCCACAAACGCAGGTAAGTACTTGGCCAGTACTTGCTGCCCCCAGGACACAGGCGCAGTCAGGCGAATCTTCCCGCTCAGGGCACCACCAGTGTCTGCGAGTAAGTCTTGCATGTTCTCTTGCGCCAGCAAGGCCTGTGCAACCGTCCGCTGCGCAAAATCGAGATAGATATCACCTGCATTGGTTAAGGCAATTTTGCGTGTGCTGCGGCTAAACAAGGTGGTGTTGACACTGCCTTCCAAGCTCGCAACGCGCTTGCTAACAGCGCTTTTGGGGATGCCCAGCGCATTAGCCGCACTGCTCACGCTTAAGTGTTTGGCAACTTCAACAAAAGCGCTGAGAGTGTCTATCGAGATGGTCATTGTGTCGAATTTAGATACAAAGAGTTTCTACTTTACCCATGGTTTTTCGCGGAGTCAATCCACACATGCGCGCAATTGCACATTACTCTGCGTTCTGCGTTGGCCAAATCTGCAGCGCGTACATAGGCTAGAGACGAATGCCAAAAAGAGACGATATAAATCAAACAGGAGACAAGACAAATGATAGAAATTCATGCCGATCCCATCACAATTAATTGCCGCAAGGTACTGGCTGGGTTGCAGTTAATCGATGCGCCCTACAAACTGGTTCATGTGGACTACTTCAAAGGTGCACAAAAAGAAATGCCCTACATTAAGTTGAATCCAAATGCTTCAGTCCCGGCCATGCGCGATGGTGATTTTGAGCTGTGGGAGTCGAATGCAATTTTGATGTACGCTGCTGACAAAATGAATAACGACAGTGCTTACCCGCGGGATATACGCGTGCGGGCAGACATCAACCGCTGGCTGCTGTGGGAGTCATCCAGCTGGTTTGCGGCCTGCTATGTTTACCTGGTTGAAAATTGCGTCAAACCGCTGCTGGGCGGTTCAGCAGATGACAGCGTGCTGGCAGCACACCATGCGCAGTTTCATAAGTTGGCAGCCATTCTCGATGCCCGCTTAGCCGCTCACCAATGGGTGGCTGGCACGGCCAACCCAACGATTGCCGATATTGCACTGGCTTCGCCGCTGCACCTGCACGGCTGGCAAAAAATACCGTTTGCGCAGCACAAAAACATTCAACGCTGGATGTTTGAAGGTGTTGAAAAACTGCCTTGCTGGCACAACACCCATGTGGGCGTTGGTTTTAGCCTGGAACACCAAGCCGCCTGATTGAAATCTGGAATTCATGACACAAAGCAACATGCCAACCCTCCCCAGCGTCACAGCCAAGCTCAACTACTCGATCGACAACGGAAAAGCGCCCGACTACTATTTTTATGACCCTGAACCGGGCGTTGAGCTGAACCCGCCAGGCACTGACACCCGCGAAGTGCCCATCTTTGATGCTTGGTCACGCAAGTCGAGCATGTCTGCTGATCGGGAAGGTTTTGAGCACCATAGTTTTGATCCGTCGTTTCAGAACTTTGACAATGAAGATGCGGTTAAAGATGCTTTTTATACGCAAGTCATTGCGTTCGTCAAACGGCACACGGGTTGCGCCCGTGTGCTGGTGTTTGACCACACCATTCGCAAGCGCCTGCCGGCTGACCTGGCCGCGCAAACTACCGTACAACGGCCAGCTGTCATGTTGGTACACAGCGACTACACCGTCGCCAGCGGGCCGCAGCGGGTGCGCGATGTTCTGCCCGCTGAGGCCAGTGATTTGCTCAAGCGACGGGTGGCTTTTTACAATGTGTGGAAACCTTTGACCCGCCGTGTCGAGGAACTGCCGCTGGCCATGTGCGATGCCACGACACATGCCGCCCAAGACATGCTGCGCATGGATTTGAAGTACCGCGAACGCACCGGTGAAATTTATGTAATGCGCCATTCGCCAGCGCACCGTTGGTACTATTTCTCCGACATGCAAGCCGACCAAGCGCTGCTGCTTAAGACCTATGACTCTATGACAGATGGACGCGCACGCTTCATGGGGCATACGGCATTTGAAGATCCGACGACCCGGCACGATGCGCAAAAACGCGAGAGCATTGAAGTCCGCACGATGGCGTTTTTTTAACGCGACCGATAAATGGCAAGATCCTTCAAAGGTCTTGTAAACGGGGCTAAGAGATAAAGCGCGCTGGCTGTTTCGATTGCGCTGGCTGATCTGGTGAAGGGTAAACTTGGGCGCATGACGCGCCTGACTCCCACCCAATTGGCGCTGGCCGCGATTGCCCTGTGGTCGTCACTTGCCGTACTTGGCACGCTGCTGCAGCATGTCCCACCGTTTTTATTGACTGGCTTGGCCTTGCTGATCGGCAGCGTGCCCGCCTGGCCGTTTTTCAGGCAGTGGAAAGTTTCTTGGCCGGCGTTGGCGCTTGGTGTCTACGGCTTGTTTGGCTTTCACTTTTTTCTATTTATCGCGCTGCGCCATGCGCCAGCCGTAGAGGCCAATTTGGTCAACTACCTGTGGCCACTGGGCATGGTGTTGATGGCACCGCTATTTTTGCCTGGCAGCAAACTAACTGCTGCACATTTAATAGCTGCTTGCTGCGGTTTTTTGGGTGCTGCCATTGCAATTCTTGGTGATACGGTATGTGCATCGGGGCTACAAGGCTGGGTTGGCATGGGCTTTGTCTGGGGCTACATTCCGGCAGCGGCTTCGGCGTTTATCTGGGCCAGCTATTCACTCATGGGCAAACGCATGGATAGACAAGGTCGCGGCTTTCCCACGGCGGCTGTTGGCTTTTTTGGGCTGGTGTCTGGCGTGTTGTCATTGCTGTGCCATGTGCTGCTAGAGCCGAGTGTGGCACT
>JBBAPP010000098.1:0-4368 GCA_040400775.1 Polaromonas sp.
TGCAAAACCTGGCGACGCAAGCGGCCGGTAGCGCCGCAGACAAAATTCCGCAACTGCCCAACCTGGGTAGCTGGGTTGCGCCCACGCTGAATGTAGAAGAGCTGGACAAGCGCATCAGTGAACTGAAGTCGGTGCAATTTTGGCTGGACCAAAACGCCACTGCGCTGAAAGCCACGATTCAGGCGCTGGAGGTACAAAAAATGACGCTGGCGACACTCAAAGGCATGAACTTCAACATGGGCGATGTCGCCAACGCCTTCAAACTCAAGCTGGCCGACACGGCGGCGGGCGGCGTGCAAGGCATGGCTGACAAGGCCAAAACCTTTGCCGGGCTGGAGGTGCCTGCCACCAGTTTTGGCAAAAAAGCTGCACCGGCAAAAGCAAAAACCAGGCTTGAGGCCCCAGCCCCAGGCGTGGTCGACCCAATGCAGTGGTGGGGCGCGCTGACCCAACAGTTTCAAACCATTGCCGCCGATGCGATGAAAGACGCCGCCCAAAAAACAGCTATCGACAGCACTAAAAGCATGGCTGCCGGGCTGGCCAAGGACGCCATGAAGTCAGCGACCGGTATGGCCAGGGGCATGGCCAGCCAGGCAGGTAAAACAGTTGCTGGCGGCGCCCGCGCTGCGATGAACACCGCGCTGCGCAGTGCCCAGGCTTGGCCTACGCCGGTGGCTGCAAAAAAGCCAGCCGTCAAAAAGCCAGCTGCCAAAAAGCCAGCTGCCCAATCGCCGCGCAGGACAAGTCGGTGAAAATAACAGCTCAGCCCATGGATAGTTGTAGAAATTCAGGTTTTAGCAATAACGTCACTAAGATATAAGTTAGTCCGCACTGCAACTGCGTTGTTGGGATGACGTGCCAAGCAAGCAGAGCGCAGGACACCGCAATGCACGTCTGTGGGTGAGAATGGCGCGCACGGCACAACACCGCAATTCACCCGAAAACTGAAGAGATAAAAATACCCATGAAATTGTTTCCGTATGGTCACGCCACCCACCCGCAATGGCCCATGGCTGCTGGTCTGGTGCTGGCGCAATTGCGTGCCCACATGGCGTTACCCGGTTACGCCACAGCACCCACGCTGGGTTTGCTGTACATCACCGACCATTACGCAGCCTATGCGCAGGACATTCTTGACCATTTAACGGCTGAGCTGTCTGAGGTAACGGACTGGAGCGGCACGGTCGGCGTGGGCATTGCATCGAACAACGTGGAGTATTTTGACGAGCCCGCCTTGGCCGTGATGCTGTGCGATTTACCGCACGACCAGTACCGCGTTTTTTCAGGCGTCTCGCCACTGCCATCAGCCGCCAGTGGCCGCTTCAAGGCGCACACCGCGCTGGTGCATGCCGATGCCAGCACGCCGGATGTCGCCGAACTCATCGGCGAGATGGCGCAGCGCACGGCCAGCGGTTATGTGTTTGGCGGCCTGGCAGCCAGCCGCAGCAAAACCGTGCAGTTTGCACTCAGTGGTTATGGCAATGTCAAAGGCCACGGTGCGGCCAGCGGGGTGTTCAGCGGCGGCTTGAGTGGTGTGGCCTTTACCCAGGGCGCAGCGCTGATGTCGCGCGTCACGCAGGGCTGCCAGCGGGTGTCACGCGATCACCAGATCACCGCTTGCGAAGGCAATGTGGTGACGGAGCTGGACGGCGAACCCGCATTGGATGTGATGCTGGCGGCCTTGAAGGTCACACTGGACAAACCGCGTGAAGCGCTGGCTAAGGTGCGTAGCACGCTGGTAGGCCTGAGCGATTCGGCTGACGTGTTGAGCGACCGCCTGGTCCAGCACCCCAGCCAGTTTGGTGCTGAGGTGGTGGTACGCCACATCATTGGCCTGGACCCTGGCCGCAAAGGTGTCGCCATCAGCGGCGCGCCGGCGAACGGCATGACGCTGGCTTTTTGCGAACGCAATGCCCAAGCCGCGCGCGCTGATTTGATTCGTGTGTGCGCAGAAATCCGAGAAGAGCTGGAGCCGGAAGAGATGACGCTTGAAATAGCCAGCGCACTGAGTGCGCCTGAAGCAGAATCAGCCCCCCACCTTGCCAGGCGGATTGCCGGTGCCATTTACGTCAGCTGCGCAGGGCGCGGTGGCTCCCACTTTGGCGCGCCCAGTGCCGAGCTGCAAATTGTCCGGCGCGCATTGGGAGATGTGCCCCTGGTGGGTTTTTTTGCGAGCGGTGAAATTGCCCGCCACCACCTGTATGGGTATACCGGGGTGCTGACGGTATTTACAGTGCCTCACGCGGCTTGAAAATCGAATTTATGGCGGTGATCGCTCTACCAAGTACTCTTTGGCATACCAAAAAGTATCGGGGGTCATAAGCGCAGCCCAGCTTCCTTCACTGGGGTCTTGGCGAGAGCGCAAATCCCAACGCACGTCAATGATTCGGCAGTTGGTGCAGGGCGCTTGTCCGATGCGGCGTGCCACCAGCAAGTAGCGGCTGGTCTTGAGTAACGCATCAACGTCTGCAAAATCAACCGGTTGTGGCGCGTCGTAGGCCACTACTTTTGCGCCTGGCAAGATGAAGTGGTAGCGTTCAAACTGGCCGTTGAAGTTATTCGGCACCTTGACGCTTTGGCCTTGTAGCAGTGCAACGCTTGATGCCTTGAACCGGCCCTTGTCGCCGTTCAGTGGAGCGGTTGTCCAGGCCAATAGAAAGAGCACGGCAAAACCGACTGTCGCTGCCGCTGCGCGCGTGAATTGTTTTGCCACCATGCCGACCAGGCTTGCCAATACGATCAAGGCCAGCAGCGCCCAAAATAGCGGCGAATAAACAGCGCTGTTTTGCATCGCACGTACAGCGCCCATGGCAATCAAGCCCATGCCCAAAGCCCCTAGCAGGCAGAGTACCAGCGTGATGACAAACCAGGCACGGGCCATGCGCTGCCAGTACAGCGCGATGAGGACGGCCACCGCTGGCATAGCGGGTATCAGGTAACGCGCTGAGCGCTGGTTGGGAAGCATGAAGACCAGCGCCAATGCCAGCAGCCACAGCCACATAACTTTTTCAGCGTCTGTAACGACGCTCCCGCCTCTGGAGCTGCGCCATGCTGTCCAGGCTGCGCCCACAGCCAATGGCAACAACAAACCTGCGTTGACAAAGTAACCCGTCAAAATCACCAGCACACCGCCATTGCCGCTGAGCGCCACCTTGAAGTAGCCTGGCGATGACTTGAACTTGCCTGCGTTTTCGCCGACCACAAACTCGCGCCATACCTCACCGGGCAGGGGGTCTAGCGCAAACCATAGGCCGAACACGGCCAATGCCAATGTGCAAATGCCTGCAACCGTGAGGCCGTCACGCAGCACACCAGGTCTAAAAATTTGCCACAGTGCTTTGCGTGCACCCAGCGCTTGGAAGCACAGCGCCAGACCTAGCCCGACGGGCGCCACCATCGCAAATGATTTGTACAGACAAGCGATGCCAACCGCCACGCCAGCGATGAGTGGGAACTTCCAGCGAGATGCCAGCAGCCTGCGAGGTGACCAGGCGATGGCGAAAAACACACCAAACAGCCAAAAGGTTTCAGGCGCGCTGGTCAAGTAGGGGCGGCCGTAGCGGTAGGTGCTGAAAAATGACAGGAAGACGATGGCAGCAAGCGCAGCTTGTTTTATTCCTTCTGCGCCTCGGGCAGGGCTAGGATGAGGGCTCCCGGTCTGCGCATTCAACACAATTTTTCGTGTCAGCAAGCCCACCATCAGCGCGGTTGCCCACAGATAAAGCAGGCTCGGCAAGCGCAGGTTAAAGAGTGTCCATTGCTCGCCCCAAGCACCTGCCAGCATCGCCTGCCAAAACAGCAGGGGCGGCTTGGTGTTGCGCATGAAGTCGTAGGAGCTGACCAGCGGCAGCCACTGACCGCTTTCGGCCGTCAGGCGGGCGATGTGCGCGTAGACCAGTTCATCGCCATTGCGCGGGATGTGGTCGCCGCCGAGCTGAAACAAATAACCCAGCGCAACAACAACCGCCAGCAACAGCCAAGCCAGCGAACGGTGGCGCGATGTCAAGGCGTGCCTTTGCCGCCGCTTCGGCGAAATGTCAGTCTGTCATTGGCCAAAAAATTAAAAATGCTGGACGCCCCAATCGCCAGCAGATTGGCCAGGAGGTAATGTAAATAAAGCGATAGTGATTTCGTCATCAGCGACTGAATGGCAATCGACACGCCCGCCGCTGCAACGTATTTTAAGAACAGCACCATGACGCCCGGGCTGGTCTCGAACTGACGGTCCCGCCAGGTCAGGCGGCGATTGAAATAAAAGTTGCTGATGGTGGCCAGTGTGATGGCAATCGCAATCGAGTAGTTCAGCCGCGAAGGAAAATCTGTAATGTGCAGCAGCAAAAACTCTTGGCAGGCGTACAAAACGGCAAT
>JBBAPP010000098.1:4468-8488 GCA_040400775.1 Polaromonas sp.
CCGTCGTTGGTGACCAATAACTTGGCCACATGAAACAATGCGAGCAGCTCGGCGATCGAACGGGTGTAGCCCGTCAGGTCGACCACTGGACTGGTCTGGTTGGCGCTTTTGACGTTGGCCACCAGCTGCTGTGCCAGTACTTGGTCGTCTTTCAATCCGATGACTGCAACCGCACAACCGTCTTGTACCAAGCCGTTGCACAGCGCGGTGTACGACTCTAGCGGCCACGCACGTATTGGCAAAATACCGCCACCGGGGTAGACCAGTACCAGCGGTTTGCCTGCGATGGCCGGGAAGTCGCTTGCCAAGCGCTTTTGTATGTCAACCACCCGTTGTGGCTCAAGCTGTACATGTGGTGGCGCTTGCGTCGCCAGCATCACAGGTAGTTTAGATGTCGGCATCGCCGTTGAATCAATCGCGCGTGACAGCGTTAAAAACTGCGCACTGATGTGCTGGTACGGGTTGTAAGGTACGGGCCGGTTGATGTGCGAGCCGCGATACAGGCCTTCTTGTGTATGCCGATGAAAGCCTACCCGAACCTGTGCACCACTGGCATACGACAGCAAACTGCTGACACGCGAGAACAGCTCGCAGTCAATCGCTACATCGACGTTAGCACGTCGCAATTGCACCACCGAACGCCATAAACTTGATAGTAAACCGATCAAAGATTTGTCGTCTATTGCGTGTACGTTCTCTGGTTTGATGGCCTGCATCAAGTCCAAAATTTCACGGTTTTTACCAAACAACAGGGCGTGCAGCTCTGCATGGGGGTAGCGCGTTTTAAGCCGTGCAAACATGTCATGCGCCAGCACCAGGCTGCCCATTTCCGACAGCAAAATAATCACGATGGCGCGCGGTGCGGTATCTGTTTTTTTCTTGAAGGGTCGCGTGACGGCATCTATGGCAGACACCGCCGCGCACAGCGGTATGCCGACCCAGCGGTCGATCCAGCGTTGTACGTTGATATCCATTTGCTAAACGCCGCGCGCTCTGTCGGCGTGAAACTGCTTTGTGAAATCTGCAAATCGTCCAGCCTCCAAAGCGTCACGTACCTCTTGCATCAAGTTCAGGTAGTAGTGCAGGTTGTGAATGCTGGACAGCATCGGACCGAGCATTTCTCCGCAGCGGTCCAGGTGGTGCATGTAGGCACGTGAAAACCCGCCGGACGCAGTACCGTCGGGCATGGTCCGGCCCCTGCAGGAATAGCAAGTGCAGGTCATATCGACAGGAGCGTCTTCAGTTTTATAGCGTGCGTTACGAATTTTCAAATCGCCGAAGCGGGTGAACATATGGCCGTTTCTAGCATTGCGGGTCGGCATCACGCAGTCAAACATATCCACGCCAGCGGCCACACCTTCAACCAAATCCTCCGGTGTGCCGACGCCCATCAAATAACGCGGCTTGTTGGACGGCAGGCGATGCGGCGTGTGCGCCATGATGCGCTGCATCTCAATCTTCGGTTCGCCGACGCTGACGCCGCCAATCGCATAACCTGGCAGGTCAAGTTCGGCCAGTGCGGCCAGCGATTCATGCCGCAGGTTCTCGAACATGCCGCCCTGCACAATACCAAATAGCGCGTTCGGGTTCTCGAGTTTTTCAAACTCGGTCATGCAGCGCCTGGCCCAGCGTTGGCTCAGTTCCATCGAGGTTCGCGCCTCTGCCTCGGTGGTGATGTGGCCGGCGGTGTCGTAGGGCGTACATTCGTCGAACTGCATGACGATGTCGCTGTTCAGCACGGTCTGGATTTGCATCGAAATTTCAGGCGTTAAAAACAGCTTGTCGCCATTGACGGGGGATGAAAACTTCACGCCCTCTTCCGAAATCTTGCGGCCTTTGCCGTCAGTGCCGCCCAGCGACCAGACCTGGAAACCGCCGCTGTCGGTCAATATCGGTTTGGACCAGTTCTCAAACTTGTGCAGCCCACCAAATTGTTTAAGCACGTCCAGCCCAGGCCGCATCCACAAATGAAAGGTGTTGCCCAAAATGATTTGCGCACCCATCTCATGCAGCGACTGCGGCATCACGCCCTTGACGGTGCCGTAAGTACCAACAGGCATAAAAATCGGGGTTTGCACCACACCGTGGTTGAGGGTCAGGGTGCCACGCCGGGCGTGGCTGAAAGGGTCGGTGGTGAGGACTTTAAATTGCAACATGCGGGTCTTTTAAGCTAGGCTGATTGTAAGGTGCTTGGTATTCGGTTATGCTTTACTTATTATTTTGTAAAGCTATAGATATTTCTTTACTTTTTAGAGGGATTAATATGCAAGCCGAAGCTATTGTTTCAAGTAAAGGGCAAGTGACTTTGCCATCCGCGATGCGGGCCAAATTGGGCATCACCCCTGGTTCACATATTCATTTTGAAGTGCGCGGCCGCGAGTTAATCATTAAACCTGAACTACCCATGAGTGCCTACCGGGGTATGTTAAAGGGCTATGACCTTGGCGACATTGAGCCGGAAAAAGAACCTGATCGGACGTTCGAATGAATGTTGTTGATTCTTCTGGGTGGATTGAATACCTGACCGACAGCAAACGGGCAGACTTGTTCGCCGAACCCATTGAGCAGCGTGATCAGTTACTCGTGCCTACCATTGCGCTGTTTGAAGTCCATAAAATTTTGAGCCGCAGCTTGCCAGAAGATGTGGTGGAACGATGCCTGAACGTCATGCGCCTGGGCCGTGTGCTGGACTTGACAGACCGTCGCGCTGTAGCCGCGTCAAAAGTAGCGCGCCAACATCGCCTGGCATTGGCAGACGCCGCCATGTACAGCATGGCGCAGGAACACAGTGCCAGCTTCTGGACGCAAGACCTTGACTACGACGGTTTGCCAGGTGTGCGGTACTTTACAAAAGCGATACAGCAAATATAAAAATGCTACTAAATTTATAGCTGCTAACACTCGTTTTTATTGGGTTTCAGTCATAAAATAGCACATAAAAGCAGCTTTAAATTGCGGTTTTTCGAACCAGCAACATCGAATCCCCATAGCTGAAAAACCGGTACCGCTGCGCAATCGCGTGCTGGTACAAACCCATGATGTGTTCATAGCCCGCAAAGGCGCTGACCAGCATCATCAGCGTACTTTTGGGCAGGTGGAAATTGGTCAGCAGCAAATCAACCACTTCAAACTTGAAGCCTGGGGTAATGAAAATATTGGTGTCGTTGCAATCGGCACCAAATTTGGCTTGGGATTCCAACGCCCGCACCGTCGTTGTACCCACCGCCACCACGCGCCCGCCGCGTGCTCGGCAATCGGCAATGGCTTGCAGCGTGGTTTGCGGCACTTCAAAACGCTCAAAGTGCATCACGTGCTCTGCAATGTTTTCTGCTTTGACGGGCTGAAACGTACCTGCACCTACATGCAGCGTCACGCTGGCACGCTGAATGCCGCGTGCCTCAAGTTGACTTAAAACCGCCGCGTCAAAATGCAGCGCAGCGGTTGGCGCAGCCACTGCACCGGGGTGCTTGGCAAACACGGTTTGGTAGCGTTGCTCGTCGTCTTTTGAATCGCTGTGCGTGATGTATGGCGGCAGCGGCACGTGGCCGAATTGGGCCATCAGCGCATACGGGTCACTGCTCATTTTGAATTTGTACAGTGGCCCGTCAACCTTCGGCCAGCGGCCCAGCAGTGTGGCGGTAAAGCCGCCTTCCATCTGCATCACTGCACCGGGTAGTGGTTTTTTGCTGACTTTCATGTGGGCAGCTACTTCGTGGCCCGACGCCGCATCGGGCGACAGCACGCGCTCAATCAGCAGTTCAAGCCGGCCGCCGCTGGCCTTTTGGCCAAATAGCCGCGCCTTGACCACCTTGGTGTCGTTGAACACCAGCAAATCACCAGGTGACAGCAAACTGGGTAAATCCGTAAATTGGCGGTCTACCAGTAAGGATTCACGCGCATTCAGCAAACGCGAGCCACTGCGCTGCTCAGGCGGATGCTGGGCAATCAGTTCTGGGGGCAGCGTGAAATCAAAATCACTCAGGGTAAAAGTAGTCTTCATACGGGCACAATTGTCACATG
>JBBAPP010000099.1:0-6255 GCA_040400775.1 Polaromonas sp.
AGCCGTACGCTTGTACTGTCGTCGCTTCGCCTTCGCGTTCACGAATGATGTGGGAATGGAATAACAGCATCGCTTACAGCGGTCACTAGGTGACACATTTTTTGTAGCGTGTTGCCCACACCCGAAGCTTTGCCGTTACTGCCGTCTCCGGCGTCCACCTTCCCCAAGGCGGTGACAACGCTGCTTGCGCCGCCCAACACAGCGTCCGTATTGTGGCCACATCGGCACTGGCGGCAGTAATTTCCTCAACTTCTTCAGCTTATTTTTTCAGGGGTGGGGTCTGGCTTTAGCGTCCCTTTTCATTCGGCTGCAATACCCAGTCAACCGCTGCCTTCGACGTCATTACCTGTAATGAGCGCACAGCCAACAAATTAATTGCATGTCCCAATGGCGGCTGGCAAGGTTACTCTTTTCATTGGATGGATGGGTTTGCCAAGGGGCCCTCCTTAAGCAAGGAGTTGGATAGAGAAGACAGTGCGCCAGCGCACAGACAAACCTGGTTGTATCTGTAAAAGTAAGTAGACATCCACGCCATCTGCAGACGAATGAGTATTTTTTTAGGATTTTGTCCGTTTTTTAAATATTTTTTGTAACTTGGATGTAATTTTATTTGTTACGTTTTTAACGCGCATGGGATGAGTATCCCGACTGTTTTTTAAAGTGATGCTCCATAAAACAACGCGCCAACATGCCACATCAAAATTCGCGTTCAGCGTAAACAAGCGTCGCCTTACCAAGGCGGGCTCAGGCTTGGGTGTCCTTGTGGCTATTTACGGATTAGGCGGCAACAAGCAATTTTTTAAGCTTTTTTTGATACTTATCAAACCAGCGCACTTGTTATGCGTACGGGCTGGGCGAGGCTTAGCCTTCGGTTTTTGGAGTCAGCGCAATGCAACTTGCCTGGGCTGCAGCCTCAGCCTGGCGAGTTTTCTGATGGGTGCTTGCGGTAGTTCGCTTGCGAGGCGCCCGGCAGCGCGGTAACAAATATCGCCAAAAATTACGTTACAAAGCTTCATATTTGTAATAATATTGAAACAAATACCGCCAATAATTACATCATAGAGTTACACATTTGTAATGAATTAACTTAAACCCCAGAAAAAGGATGTTTTCTATGACGTATTTACAAAAACCATCCGATCGCCACTGGTTGCGACGGGAGTTTCTGCGGACTGTATTTTGGCGTGGTGGTGTCATCGGCGCTGGTGGACTTTTGGCAGCCTGCGGTGGCGAGGGTCTCGTGCCGACGCTGCGTGATGGCGCGTCAGTGCTCGAAAAAGAGCCATTGCCTGTACCGGCTACGCCAGAGGTTCTCAAAAGCCGCTTTGCCGATATTGGGCCTTTGCAAGCCGCTGATACGAACGGCTTGCGCTTACCTGCCGGATTTACCTCGCGGGTGGTGGCGGTCTCCGGTGAGGCGCCAGCGCCGGGTAAAGCATACCTTTGGCATACTTTTCCCGATGGCGGGGCAACCTTCCCTACGCCAGACGGCGGTTGGGTCTATACCTCCAACAGTGAAATCCCGGGCGGTCTCGGTGGTTGCGGCGCGCTTAAGTTTGACCGTGGCGGTAATCTGCTGGATGCCTATGGGATTTTAAGCCGCACCAGTGGTAACTGTGCAGGCGGTAAGACGCCTTGGGGGACTTGGATGTCCTGTGAGGAGACGGCGGGGGGGCAGGTGTGGGAATGCAATCCCGCCGTAGCTGGCGAAGGTGTCGCCCGCCCCAAGTTAGGTCGCTTCAATCGTGAAGCCCTGGCTGTGGATGCAGGCCGCAAAATTCTTTATATGACAGAGGACGCAAGCAGCGGGCGGTTTTACCGTTTCGTGCCAAGTGCCAGTGATTGGCCGGCTGGTGGGTTGCGCCCCGCTTTGCAGGAGGGCACGCTCCAAGTGATGCGCTACCAGGCCTTATTGCCCAATCAGTTGCCACCCGACGGCTTTAATGTAGCGCTGCCGCAAGCAGTAGTTTGGGAAGACGTGGTGCAGCCCGATCAGGACCAAGCAATAGTTCGCAGCGCTCAAGGGGCCATCGCGCCAGGTACGCCGTTCCGCGGTGGTGAGGGGGTATTTCACGCCAGTGATCTGGTTTATTTTTCCACCAAGGGCGACGACCGTATTTGGGTTTACGACGCCCTGCGCAGCACAGTCGAGGCGATCTACGACTTCAAAACGGCAGCGCCAGACGACAAAATTTTGAGTGGTGTGGACAATCTCACGGTTACGGGATTTGGTGACGTACTGGTCGCTGAAGACGGCGGTGATATGCAGATCTGTGTGATCCTGCCGGACCGTCGCGTTATTCCGTTATTGCAGGCGAGTGACCTGCCGCAGGACACGCAGGCGCAATCTGAGATCACCGGCCCCGCGCTGTCTCCAGATGGCAAACGTCTGTATTTCAGCGCCCAGCGCAGTGGCCGAAATGGCAATCCTGGGCTTGGCATCACCTTTGAAGTGACGCTGCCATTCTCAGCATGTCCTGCAGTCAGCTGTCCATGAATCGAAGTGCAAACAGTAAGACCGAGAAATTGACATGAGTGCACCTCGTCGCCATAAACCGCGTCTATCCGCCAACCTCCGACGCGATTTCTTTAAGCGTGCCAGCAGGGCGGGCGTTGCGTTGGGTATCGTTTCATTGCTGCCAGGTTGCGGAGGCGGGCAGTCTGCAGAGCCCGTCGTTATTATTCAGGAAAAGCTCTCGGTGCTGGAAAGAGTCGCATTCTTGCACGGTGTCGCGAGCGGCGATCCACTGCAGGATCGCGTCATTTTATGGACGCGTGTGACGCCCACGGGCGATCTGGGTTCAGTGCTGGTGAGCTATGTCGTCGCCACTGACCCGCAGTTGCAGAATGTGGTGGTGCGGGGCACTGCAATTACCAACGCCCTGCAGGACTACACCGTTAAAGTGGATGCGATTGGCCTGTCGGCAGCAAGCACTTATTTTTATCGCTTCAATGTCGGAGCAGTGAACTCGGCGTTGGGCCGGACCAAAACTTTGCCAAGTGGCGATGTCAGCCGTCTCAAGATAGCCGTTGTATCTTGCTCGAGTCTCAGCCACGGTCTATTTAATGCATATCGGCGGATAGCCGAACGTAGCGACCTCGATGTAGTGGTGCATCTGGGTGATTACATTTACGAATATGCTACCGGCCAATATGGCAGTGCAAGAGCTTATGAGCCAGCAGGCGAAATTGTCACGCTGTCTGATTACCGCCAGCGCCATGCCCAGTACAAGCGCGACCCGGACCTCATGGCCTTGCACTCACAACACGCCATGATCAATGTTTGGGATGATCACGAGACGGCGGACAATTCCTACCGCGATGGTGCGAATAATCACAATCCAGGCGAGGGTGACTGGAGCACCCGTGTTGCGTCTGCCTTGCAAGCGCTGTATGAGTGGATGCCGATCCGCCAGACCAATCTTGATCTGCGAAAAAACTTTCGCACATTTCGTTTTGGTAATTTGGTGGATTTGGTAATGTTAGAGACGCGTTTGGTAGCGCGCGACTTAGAACTGCCCCCGGCGGCGGGCCTGCCAGCCGGTGTATTTGCCCAGCAAGGCGGATTCATCGATCCGGCCCGTACCCTGCTAGGAACCGAGCAGGAAACTTGGTTTCTCAACCAACTGCGAACTTCCAAAGCCAAGTGGCGGCTGGTGGGGCAACAGGTCATGTTTGGACAGCTCAAGGTGGTCGGTGCCCCGAATGCGCTGGGTACCAGCCTTTATCTGAATCCTGACCAATGGGATGGTTATGCGCCTGCGCGCTCCCGAATTCACGCCGCACTCGCTGGTGATGCTACCAACGCAGCGATCAACAACGTTGTCATTTTGACTGGCGACATCCACACCTCTTGGGCTATGGACATCACGCCTGACCCCAATAATCCAATGCTCTACAACCCGTTGAATGGAACTGGTTCGTTGGCGGTGGAGTTTGTGGTGACCTCTGTCACCTCACCAGGCCTGGATCAGCTGCAGCAAGCGCAAGACGCGATTCGCGCGGAAAACCCACACATCAAGTACGTGGATCTTGCAGAGAAAGGCTATCTGTTGCTCGACATCACGCCGGATCGCGTGAATGGCGAATTTTGGTACGTGGACACGATTGTGCAGGCCAGTGCAAACGAAACTTTTGCTAAGGCTTACGCAGTCATGGATGGTCAGAATCACCTGACCACGAGCAACCGTAGCAGTTGATGACCCGACCGATTTGCCATGCCATGTACTTTACCGCCGCTAATGCCGTACAGGCTGAGAGTCAGATAAAAACTAAAGGTCCAACCATGGCAAATCGGCGTACGGTAATAAAGAGCTTGAGCGGTTTAGGGGTTTCCGCATTAGCCGCAGCCTGCGGCGGTTCAAATGGCCTCGGCAGCAACGGCAGGAATCTGACGCCAGACCTGGTGCCAAACCTGGTGCTGGACATACCGCCGGGCGACGTTGCGCTTAAACCCTTTGCGCAGCCCGGATTGGCGTTTGACTTTCCGGTTGGCACGCTGCTGCCATTTGCGCATGGTGTGGCCAGCGGCGATCCAATGCCCAACCGGGTCATCATTTGGACGCGTATCACCCAAGTGGTGCCTAGCGCAGCAGGCATTCCAGTGTTGTGGGAAATCGCCACTGATCCGCAGATGATGGCCGTGCTCAAGCGTGGCAGCCAAATCAGCGTCGCTGACCGTGATTGGACAGTCAAGGTTGACGTTACCGGCCTGTCGCCCGCCAGCACGTATTACTACCGTTTTACAGCACTAGGCGCACAGTCCATGACCGGGCGTACCCGCACCGCGCCAGCTGCTTCGGTCAGCGAGGTGCGGATGGCAGTGCTGTCGTGCTCCAGCTACTGGTCCAGCACTTGGAGTGGTTACGGCCATATTGCTGACCGCAACGACTTGGATTTGGTGGTTCATCTTGGCGACTACATCTACGATTTTGTCGACAAGGATGAAGCCGTACGCGCTCGCCGCGATGAAAAGGACACTGCCAAGGCGGACTATCGCGACTGGCTCAATATTGCTGAGTTACGCCGCCGATACGCCTTGTTCCGCAGCGATCCCAACCTGTTGAGAGCCCACCAGCAACATCCCTTCTTTATAGTTTGGGACAACCACGATATTGACGAGGACTACGGCAACGAACTTGCGACGCCCTTCGATGGCTTGAAAAGCACGACCTCGCTAGCGCAGACCACCCAAGTATTTCACGAGTGGACACCCACGCGGCCGGTAGAGCCAAACGGCAGTGGCTTATTTGTACTGGTGGATGACGGCAGCTACCCCGCGCAAAGTAACCCCCAATTTATTTACCGCAAGCTGGCCTATGGTCCGTTGCTGGATATCTTTGGTGTCGACACGCAGATTTACTTGCCCAGTCACAAATTAAGCGTTGACAGCAGCCACTTGACAGCGGGTAAAAGCTTATTTAACCGCCCGCAATTTGAATGGTTCACCAGCGGCATGCTGAAATCATCACAGTCTGGCGTGACCTGGCGTTTTGTTGCCAATCAGACGTGGATGGCACCAGCCGACTTGCCGGATGTAGTCGATGGCGTCCCTACTTCAAAATTAGGTATCTCCCGCTGGGCCGAATATGCTCAGGAACGCGCGGCGCTGTGTAGATATTTGCGTGGCGCCAATCCAGCCGAACAGCGCGTGCGCAATACCATTTTTGGGTCTGGCGACGCGCATGGAAGCTTTGGCTCGGACTTGATCGAAAGCACGGCGCTGGCCGGCAGCTATTTGCCCGGCCCGGTGATTCGCAATAGCCGGAATGGCTCTACTGCACTGAATAGTGCTGCTGGCCATGGCCGCGCTACAAGCGGCAGTGTTGGCCCGATCAATAACCGAGCAGATTCGGTCGGCGTGGAGTTTTCCCCGTCGTCTATGGGCCGCGGCGGCGCCGACGAGCTGGTATCACGCGCGATGGTTGACGCCACCACCACATCAAGTGGCCCTGGCACCAGCACCGAGGCCGGCAGCATCAATGGCGCCCGTGCCATTGAAGCCGCTTTGATTGACGGCAACAAGAACGTGCAATTCATCGAGTGGGTGGATCACGGCTACGGAATCGTCAGTCTTACCGCGGAGCGGGCTATCTTTGAGTACTGGTGGCAGGACAAACTGACCCCCGCCTCCGCCGACGTGCTGGGCTACCAGATGGTTTCCTGGGCGGAAGAAAACACCGCCAGCTTGCCAGCGCCGCACTACCGGGACCAGCTTGACAGCGTCACTGTTCACGGCCTGGCCGTGGCACCCAC
>JBBAPP010000099.1:6355-8486 GCA_040400775.1 Polaromonas sp.
CAGCAAGAGCGTGGTGATGGCGATCCAAATTCCAGACAGTTTCAACCAAGCGCAACCGTGCATCGTTGTAGGGCCTTCATCAGGCTCGCGCGGCGTCTATGGTGCGATCGGAACAGCCGCCGAATGGGGGCTGAAGCACAGCTGCGCAGTTGCACTGACCGATGCTGGTAAGGGCATGGGTCTGCACGACTTGAACGACGACAAAATAAACCGCATCGACGGAACGCGGGAAGTCCGCTCGGTTGCCGGGGCTTTGTCTCATTTTGCTGTCGCCATCACCGACGCCGCACGTGTGGCGTACAACGCGCTTTTTCCTGACCGGCTTGCGTTAAAACATGTGCATTCACAACTCAACCCAGAAAAAGATTGGGGTTTGGACACCCTAGCGGCGGCACGCTATGCCTTGCTTGTATTGAACAATCGTTACAGCACCGAGGCAATGCCCATACCCTACACGCCAGCCAATACGCTCATCATCGCAGGGTCGATCTCGAACGGCGGGGCAGCGGTGCTGCATGCCGGCGAACAGGACACCGCAGGTTTACTCGATGGTGTGGTGGCCGGAGAACCGGTGACACAACTGGCGCCTCCGGTTGGATTCGGTGTGCAGCAAGGCGGCGTACCAGTTACCGCCTATGGCAAGCAGTTGGTCGACTATGTGACGTATGGCAACATTTTTCAACCTTGTGCCATGTTGGCAGACGGCCTCACGGAAGTGTCGTTTTTCAACCTCATGCGCCTTGGCACTCCAATCACCTCATCCGTGCCGTCGCCACTCCCCGACATGGTCTCACGCGCTACAAGCCGCTGTGCCGGGCTGCTCTCCAAGGGTTTGGTCACCGGAGCTACGTTGGCGCTGCAAGCTGCTGACGCGCTCGCCAAGCTTCGCGCGTACGGCTGGGCCAGCGACCACGACCAGATGCACAACGGCCACTACGGGCTGGGTAACAATGCCATTCTGTCGACCATGTACCCGACTGGCTACGGCCGCTTTTCGGTCACCGATAACCTCTGCGCGACGAGCTTCGCCCAAGTGCCACTGAGCGCTATCAATTTACCGACCGACTCGCCACCGATCCCGGGCGATCCGACCTATAGAAAAGCCCAGAGTTTTGCCGTTGGTAACGGCACCGGTAACGGTCAACCGTCTACCAACATGGTCAACAACTCTATCGGCGGTCCGCGGCCCTGGCTTTGGGCGGTTTCTCCTTCTACGGGCGTACCGGACTTTGGCTTGGACAGCGCTCTTTGTTTGCGCGCGTTGGTCACTGGCTTGGATGCAATCACCGGCATTGCGCTGACAACGGGTAGCCTTCCCACACGTGAGCAGAGCGACCGCGTGCGCACTGGTATCACCGAAGTTTTGCTGAATGGTAACCAGCGGGGGCGGCCGACTTTGATCGTGGCAGGGCGTAACGACGCGCTGATCCCCGTGAACCACAATTCGCGTGCCTATGTTGCGAAAAATCGTCTGATTGAAGGTGCTAACAGCAAGCTTGCCTATATCGAGGTGACCAACGCCCAGCACTTCGACACCTTCCTCAATTTGACCGGCTGGGATACGCGATTCGTTCCCTTGCATCCGTATTTCAACTCCGCCATGGACGCGATGTATGCCCACTTGACTGCGGGTAAAGCGCTGCCACCTAGCCAAGTGGTACGAACAACGCCTCGCGGTGGCGTGGCTGGTGCGGCACCTCCCATAACCGCCTTGAATGTTCCTCAGGCCAGCGATCTGCCGGCGGCCGGCAACTTGATCGTCTTTTCCGGAACATCGGTGAATGTTCCGAACTGAAAAGCTCACTTAAGCTCACTTCATCATTGCTGCTGACGCTCCGCTGCTTTGGCCTTTGCAGCGCGGCTTCGCGCGGTTAATACCCGCGTCGGGCGTGTTGCTGGGCATCTTCAGTTAGCGGCGCTTCAAGCCGCACAGTGGACTCGCGGAAAAAATTGTCCGCATCCAAAGTCCGCCTGCATGGTGCTGCCAGACGCGTTGCCATCGGGGGCTTGGCGCAGTCACACACTGGGCTAGTTAACTGATGCGCAGAGAAGTACCTCTTCATCCAGTCCTCAGGATTCTTATTCCATTTCCACATCATTCGTGAACGCGAAGGCGAAGCGACGACAGTAC
>JBBAPP010000100.1:0-8413 GCA_040400775.1 Polaromonas sp.
AGTATTGGCCTCCGAAGCCAAGGGTCGTGGGTTCGATCCCCGCCAGCCGCACCAAGCGACCGTTTTAGAACGTGTCAGAACACCTCACAACCCGCATGGCTGAATGCATAGCTGGTTTTTGTTGCTTCACAGGGTTTTACGATAAACCGCTAAACCGCAATCAAATGGTGATTTTTTACTGTAACTTTGTCTTGAATAAACTTTATTTACAAGACTAGACAAAAGCCATCTACGGTAAAAAAATTATTCCATTCAAATCTGTGAACCAATTTCGATGAAGTAATTCAGCAGCTAAAAGCCGATTGCTCTGCCTCCGAGCTGGTGACTTAGCCCGCTTTTACATCGCTCCTTACTTAAGACACTCTGAGCGTCAGACAGGAGAATCCGGAGCCGGGGTACAAACGTAGACGTCGGGTAGCTAACACAACTATCATAATCCGAGATTGTCCATTAGGCGGCACGTCGCGCCTACGTGGTGCCTGGCGGACGATTTGCGGCCATTTCGCGTCTTCCTTCGTCGGCAATAGCGGGGCTATTACCTCCTCACGAAGCCACAAACTGACACGCAACTCGCCTCGCCATGCACGCACGTCCTAATGAACAATCTCGGATAATGATTCATGTTGATATTTCCAACGAACTTCTCGCATACGGACACCTGAATGAAAATTTCTACTGGCCGCCCGGTCACGATGGCCCCCAACGGCATGGTCACCTGCCCCCATTCCCTCGCCTCGCAAGCAGGCGTCGATGCCCTGCGCGCAGGTGGCTCGGCGGTCGATGCCGCGATAGCCGCCAGCAGTGCGCTCGCCGTGTTGTACCCGCACATGACCGGCGTCGGTGGAGATGCGTTTTGGTTGATCTATGACGCCAAAAAGAACGCGGTGCGCTACCTTGACGGCGGCGGGCGCGGCGCAGCATCGGCAAGCGCCCAATGGTTTCGCGACAAAGGCATGCGCGAGATCCCGTTTCGCGGCATCCTGCCGGCCACGCTGACGACACCGGGCGCAGTGTCGAGCTGGTGCGAGGCGCACCGTGAATTTGGCCGCCTGCCGTTCAAGCGTAATTTTGAAGCAGCCATTGCGTACGCGCGTGACGGCTTCCCCGTTACCGAGCGCCTGGCAGGTTGGATCGAGAGCGTTACCGCTGATCTTGCACCGCACGCCGAAACGATGGCGATTTTCATGCCGGGTGGAAAGGTGCCGCGCGCGGGCAGCAAGCTTGCCAATCCGAATCTCGCGCGCACCTTGACTGCATTGGCCGAAGGCGGCCACGCCGGGTTTTATGAAGGTGTAGTGGCGCAGGAACTCGCTCGCTTTTCGCAAACCAATGGCGGCTTTTTTACCGCCGCCGACCTCAAAGCGCAAAGCGCGCGCTGGGGCGAGCCGCTCAAGGGCACCTATCGTGACGTGACGATTTATGAGACGCCCGCGCCGACGCAAGGCTTCACCGTGCTCGAAATGCTCAATTTGCTCGAACCGTTCGAGTTGCACAACAAGCCTTATCTGGGCGCCGATCACGCGCACCTGATGGTGCAGGCCAAACAAATTGCATACCACGACCGCGACTGCCATCTGGCCGACCCGCTGTTTGCTGATGTGCCGATGGAACGGCTAATCTCCAAGGCCTATGCGGCAGAGCGGCGCGCCCTGATGGACCCGGTGCGCGCCGTGCCATGGGACAAAATTCCCTCCTACGGCAGCTTGAAAGGCGACACTGTCTTCATCGCTGCGGTAGACAAAGACGGCAACGCTGCCGCCCTCATCAACAGCCTGTACGGTGTATTTGGCTCGGGCGTGGTCGCGGGCAACACCGGTGTGGTGCTGCAAAACCGCGGCGCCTATTTCTCACTCGATGAAGCCCACCCGAACTGCGCCGCGCCCGGCAAAACGCCGTTGCACACTCTGATTGCCTCACTTGCCTTTCGTGACAATAAGCTGTGGGGTGTGGTCGGCTGCATGGGGGCTGACGGCCAGCCACAGATTCATGCGCAGACCTATGTATCGATGATCGACTACGGCCGCAACATTCAAGAGGCGGTCGAAGCGCCGCGCTGGCTCTCCGGTCGCTTCGCCCTTGGTGAGGCACGCGACACGCTGCACATCGAGTCGCGCTTTCCGCCCGAAACGATTGACACGCTGGTGCAGCGCGGTCACCCGGTCAACCGCTGGGATGGGTTCAACGAGCTGGCCGGGCATGCGCACGGCATAACGATTGATCCGGACAGCGGGCTGCTAATGGGCGGGTCGGATCCGCGCAGTGATGGGGCGGCGGTGGGGTATTGAAGGTTCCGCTGATCAAGTACCTGGCTCTCGGACTTGCTAACGGAGTGACGCGTTAGCATGATCCGTTAGCATTACGGCAGTTGCCGTTTTCTCATAAGATGGCTTGAATGACAGCCCTTATCCATCCCGCCGCTCACTCCATGATTTGGCCTATCGCCTTATGGCTGTGGGCGATATGTATGCCTGCCGCAGGACAGACACCGTCGGATTGCAAACCGGCACCAGAAAACGTCGCAGAACTGGTGCAGATCCGCCCGCGCTTTCACACGGTCAGAGGGCCTTTGGCTGACTTTGATCCTTGCCACAAGTCATCGCAACTGAAAGTCCCCTCCCGTTGGAATGGCAGCCCACTGGCCACAAAACCGCCATTGGTGATCATTGCGCATGGCGGTGGAGGCTTGGGCATGCTCGAGCGCAACATGGCCACTGCCCTCCAAAAAAACGACATCGCCACCTTGGTGTTTGACGCGTACCAGCTCAATGGGTTCTACCAAGGCTATCCCTTTTGGGGCTCGCAAGCGAGCAACGAATCACGTCAGCGCATGATTTACAAAGCCGCAAAAGGTGCTTACGAATGGGCACTGACCCAATCCGACAAAGTCGATACCCAATCCATTTTTTTACAAGGTGTCTCTAACGGCGCAGCAGTGGTGGCCAATTTGGCCAGCGTCGTGAGCCCTGATCACGTCAAGGCCGTTATTCCAGAAGGTTTACCCGGCATGGGCGTTGGTCTGCCAGACAACGTGGCCGTACCTGTCATATTGGTATTTGGCAAACTGGACAACTATGGCGGTCAGCGCCAAGACGACTGGATGTGGCAAAGACAAGAGTCTTGCCGGGTAAACCGGGCCACACCTGAACTGCCCAAAGGCAATGCACAAGAATGCAATGCCAGGGTCAATCCCGGCGGACTGACCGAAAAGCCGATGGATTGGATGCAGCGTTTGAAAGACAAAGGCGCTGATATGGATGTCTGGTTTTATGAGCAAGCAGCACATGGCATGATGCTAGGCCCTATCGACAGGAAAATGCTCACCTATGGCACTGACAATGTGACGTTTTCATGGACTGGCTCTGAAGCCTCAGCCCAAAAAAAGATGATCACTGATCTCCTGCGCTTGATCCAAGAAAAGCGCACCCCGCCCTGACCAACTACGCACAGCACCGGTTCGCCGCCAGCGCAGCGGTATTGATTTCGCCCATCTGGCGTTGCCTTGGCCTGACGGTATACAGGCTTCAAGGCGAAAGCGACGCACCCTCAGTCGGTTGCGGATCGGGCTCTTCACTGCCCAATCGCTGGATCATAAAATCGGCGGCTTGGGTGATGTGGTGACGCGCCATGGTTTCGGCTGTCATGGCATCGCCCGCCATCACGGCCTCCAGCAACGCCTCATGCTGGTTCCAGATATCACGCGGCGTCTCATCGCGCATCAGCACCTCGCCCATCACGCGCTGTGTGTTGGTCCACTGCACCTCCATCGACGGCGCAATCAATGGGTTCTCTGACAGTAAATAAATAAAGTCATGAAATTTAATGTCGGCGGCAATCATCTGCGCTACAGATCTGCTTTTGACACTTCTACGGCCATTCAGGATCAAGGCTGGGCCGAGTTTTTTTGCGCGCTCGGGGTTGTTTTCAGCCGCCATGCGAAACGCCAGGCCTTCGATCACCGCACGAATCTCGTACATGTGGCGAACCTGTTGGGGGTCTAGCGACGTCACCACCAGCCCGCGCCCAGCGGCGTCGCGCAACACGCCCTGGTTTTTCAAGAGCAGCAGCGCTTGCTGCACAGGCTGGCGCGACACGCCAAGGACTTGCGCGATTTGCTCCTGGATGATTCTTTCGCCGGGCTTGAGCTTGCCCGCAGCGATTTCGGACACGATGGCTTTGCGAACCTGTTCGGCAAGATTGGGCTGGGTGATGAGCACTTCCATGGCTTGGAGTGTAGTGGCATGCCTACGCGGTGTTGGATGCGGCTCGCCAGCGTTTCTCGGCCTCGTCCCACGCTGCCAGGGGCTGAAGATCAGGGACCCAGGCCAAGCCGGACTTAGCATCCGATGATGCGGCCTCAGGCGTGACAAGTACGTCCAGCAGCGCCGGCCGATTGGCCAGGGCGCGATCAATGGCAGCCGGCAAATCCTCTACCCGTTCCACGCGCTCGGCGTGCATGCCGAAAGCGCGTGCCATCGCCGCATGGTCGGCAAACTGCAGCCGCGTACCCACCACTTTGCCGTGCGTTTCTTGTTGGTCGCGCACTTCAATGGCCCAGGAGCCGTTATTGGCAACGACGATCAGCACCGGCGCCTTATGCCGCACGGCCGTGTCAATTTCCATCGCATTGAAGCCAAATGCGCCGTCGCCCGTCAGGACGGCCACCGTGCGCTCAGGCAGTGCCAAACTGGCAGCTACGCCAAACGGTGTGCCAATACCGATGCAGCCGAGTGCGCCGGGGTCAAGGTAAGTCGATGCCGGCAGACCCACGCGCGCGAAGCTCAAAAAATCACCCCCGTCGGCGACGATGACGACATCGCTTGGCAGCTTATCGCGCAGCGTAGCCAGCAGCCGATTCGGGTGCATCAAGCCATCACTGCCAGGCGGGGCGACGCGCATGGAGGCGAGCAGTTTGGCAGCACGTTCCAAATGTTTTTCTCGCACGCTGTGCGCCCACTCTGTATCAACCTGTGATGGCCGATCGCCTGCGGCTGCAAGCATGGCCTCCAACGCTGCGACCGGGCTGGCGAACAATTCTGCTGCACCCCGGCGGTTGTCGCGCAGCTCTGCCGCGCAATCGGCCAGACGCAGGAATTTAGCTTCGCCAAAGACGGCGGGCGAGCCGTAGGCGAGCTGAAAGTCAAGCTTACGGCCTACGGTGATGACGAGGTCCGCCTGGCCCATCACCGAGCCGCGCATAGCTGCAACAACGGAAGGATGGTCGTCGCTCACCAGGCCCCGGCTTTCGCCCGTGTCCAGGTACAGCGCACCCAGGCGGTCCAGCAGCTTGGTCAGCGCAGCACCGGCGCCGCGCGCGCCGCGCCCCGACACAAAGAGCGGCCGGCGCGCTGCCCACAGCAGATCAACCGCACGCTGCACGGCTGCGGGGTCGGGCAGCAGCCGGTCACGCGGCTTGGCCCTGAAGTGTTCGGGCAATTGCACCGCCAGCGGCACGTTAGCGCGCAGCGTATCGACCGGAAAGTCAAGGTAAACCGGCCCGGGCTCGCCGCCCTGGCCAAGGGCGCGGGCGACGGCTTCATCCAGCTCCTGCAGCACCAGTTCTGGCTGCCGCACGGTGCGTGCATAACGTGTCAAAGGGCGTACAAAGTCGGTGTGCGCCATGTCTTGCAGTGCCCCGCGGTTTTCTTGCGGGCGAGGCGGCGTACCCGACAGCACCAGCACCGGCGCGCGGGCGACATGCGCGTTGGCGATGCCGGTCATCGCATTCGTCACGCCTGGGCCGGCGGTGACGATGGCCACGCTAAGGCCGCCAGTCAGTTCTGCATGCGCATGGGCCATGTAGACGGCGGCGCGTTCATCGCGGACGTCGATGATGCGGATGCCCTCGGCATCCAGCCGCATCCAGATCGGCATGATGTGACCGCCGCACAGGCCAAATACCCTATCCACACCGCGCGCTTTCAGGAAGCGTGCGATCAGAGCAGCTGCGGATTGATCAGAAATGGTCATGGTCATCTTTCAGCAAACCAGCGCATAGGCCGGGGTTCTTGGATCAAACTTCTTAACGTTCATAAAAGTGTATTCGGAATTCAGAGTTCGTCAATCCGCATACAGTAGGGGTTTTTACTACTTGAATACTGAATTCAGAGTTCAATAATTTAATATCAAAATGATGGCTAATCCATCGCCCATACGGTTTTAAAAACCAGGCTTTTCAGGAGATTTTGCATGAGCCATTTGCTCACTTTGTCGGAGGCGATCGCCTCACATGCTCGCCTGCAGCCAGGCAAGGTCGGCACGCGCGACTCCAAGCGTTCGCTGACCTTTAACAGCTGGAATGACCGCGCCACGCGATTGGCCAACGGCCTGCTGGCTCTGGGGCTGAACAAGGGCGACCGCGTTATTCTCCTGGCTTACAACTGCATTGAATGGATGGAGATCTACGTTGCACTGGCTCGGGCTGGGCTGGTTGCGGTGCCCGTCAACTTCCGTCTGCTGCCGTCAGACATTGCGTATATCGCCGCGCACAGCGAAGCCAAAGCCGTGATTGCCCAGGATGATTTGCGCAGCAGTGTGGAGCCGATTCGGTGCGAGCTGCCGATTAAGCCGCGCTGCTGGATTCATTTTGGTGCGCCCACGCCAACTGACTGGACCGGTTACGAGGACCTGATGGCAGCCGCATCGTCTACGCTGCCAATGGTGATCACCGATCCACAAGATCCGTTCGCGCTGATGTATACCTCGGGCACGACAGGCCGGCCCAAAGGCGCTGTCAGAAATCACGAAGGTAACGCGTTGCTGGCGCTGGCCACGGCGCTCGAGTTTGGGTTTTCACGTTCAGACACTGCTCTGCTGGTGATGCCGATGTGCCATGCCAACTCGCTCTACTTTGGTCTGACCTTCATGTATCTGGGAGCGACTGTCGTGGTCGACGACCACAAGAGTTTTGATGCACAGGCGCTGCTGAAAACCTTGAGCCGAGAACGCATCACGTTTACCTCGCTGGTGCCCACCCACTACATCATGATGCTAGGGCTGCCCGAGGCTGTCAAAGCGCGATACGACGTTGGCGCCGTCGACAAGCTGCTCATCTCATCAGCGCCTGCGCGCAAAGACACCAAGCTGGCAATACTGGCGCATTTCAA
This sequence comes from Polaromonas sp., assembly GCA_040400775.1. GTDB lineage: Bacteria > Pseudomonadota > Gammaproteobacteria > Burkholderiales > Burkholderiaceae_C > Polaromonas. Next base: position 7,104 of record JBBAPP010000100.1, read on the forward strand.
AAGCTCGCGCCTGTTTGAGCTGTACGGCGCTACCGAGACAGGCTGGGTCACGATGCTCAAGCCCGAGGAGCAGATTGCGCGGCTTGGCTCGGTGGGCCGGGAATGGGCGGGCTCAGGGGCCATCAAAATCTTGGATACCGATAAAAACGAAGTGGCCGACGGTGAGGTGGGCGAGCTATTTTCAAGAACCGCCTATGTGTTTGACGGTTACTGGAAAAACCCGGAGATGACCGCCCAGGCGTTTTGCGGGCAATGGTGTTCGGTAGGCGACATGGCGCGGCGTGATGCGGATGGCTACATCCACCTGGTCGACCGCAAGAGTAATCTGATCATCAGCGGCGGTGAGAACATTTATCCGTCTGAGGTGGAGAGCGTGCTGGGCGCGCATCCGGGCGTCAAAGACGTTGCCGTGATTGGCGTACCCGACGCCAAGTGGGGTGAAACCGTGAGCGCTGTTATCGTATTGCACGATGGGCAGCAGGTGTTGGAGGCGGAGATGCTCGATTACTGTCGCGAGCGATTGGCCGGTTACAAGCGCCCGCGTTCGGTGCTGTTCATTCTTGACTCCGAGATGCCGCGTACTGCCACGGGAAAGATCCTGCATCGAAAGCTGCGTGAGCAGCTTGCCACAGCCGTTGAAACCAAAAGAAAGTGCGCATGACACCGACATTGAAATATATTGATACCTCGCTGCTAAGGGTAGCCTACCAAGAGTGGAATCCGGCTGCCAGCCGCACGGTGCTGCTGCTGCACGGCTGGCCTGACAGCATCCGCAGCTGGTCGGCTGTGGCGCCGGGCTTGGCTCTGGCAGGTTGGCGGGTGCTGGTACCGGCCTTGCGCGGTTTCTTGCCCACTCAATTCCTGCGAGACGACACACCGCGCACCGGACAGCTTGCTGCGCTAGGTCGTGATCTGCTGGAGTTTATCGATGCGCTGGGTTTGAAGCAGCCGGCGCTGGTCGGCCACGACTGGGGGGCCCGCGCTGTGGCGATTGCCTGCGGCCTGCGTCCGGACGTGGCCAGCCATCTGGTGATGCTGTCGGTAGCTTATGGTACGAACGATCCATTGCAACAGCTCAGCCTGTTGCAGGCGCGCAATTATTGGTACCACTGGTACATGGCCACGCCGCGCGGTGAACGCACCGTGCGGGGCGACGGCCACAATTTCGCCCGGATGATGTGGGACACCTGGTCGCCGCAAGGCTGGTACCGACCGGATGAGTTTGAGGCGACAGCGCAGGCCTTTGAGAACGCCGATTGGGCCGACATCACCTTGCACTCGTACCGCCATCGCTGGGGCCATGCACCCGG
>JBBAPP010000101.1:0-8403 GCA_040400775.1 Polaromonas sp.
GTACTGTCGTCGCTTCGCCTTCGCGTTCACGAATGATGTGGAAATGGAATTAGACATTGAAATGCCGCGTATGAACGGGTTTGACTTGGCGCGCAATATTCGTGACGACGCACGCCTGAAGGATTTACCGATCACCATGATCACCTCATGCCTCACCGAACAGAACCGCGAACATGCCAAGCGGTTGGGCGTTGCGCATTATTTGGGCAAGCCCTATGCTGAAGACCAGCTGATGCGCCTGACGCGCCAGCTACGCCACTACTGCGGGCTTGAAGCGCCTGCTCAGGTTTTTCTGGTGTCTCAGGACTTTTACAGCAATTTAAGAATAAAAAAGACCTGTAGACCAATAAATACGTGCGCTAACAGCTACTAATTTAATAGCAATTGATGTGCTGGCAATAACGCGATGTCCGTCTCAGCCTTTTTTTACTACTGCATAGCGCTGCAAAGTCAGCGCTCGTGCTTCGTCATGCTTTACCACCGGTCGCGGGTAGTTTTTACCGATCTCCACGCCAGCCGCGAGCAACTCCAGGGGCGCAGCCAGCCAAGGAGCATGAATCGCTTTGTTCGACAGTTTTGCCAGTTGCGGCAAATAGCGGCGAATGAACTTGCCGTCAGCGTCAAACTTTTCACTTTGGCTGGTCGGATTGAAAATCCTGAAATACGGTTGCGCATCACAGCCGCTGCTGGCAGCCCACTGCCAGCCGCCGTTGTTGGCTGACAGGTCAAAGTCATTGAGTTTTTCAGCAAAGTAGCGCTCGCCCCAGCGCCAGTCCAGCCCCAAGTCTTTGGTTAAAAAGCTGGCCACCACCATGCGCAAGCGGTTGTGCATATAACCCGTTTGGTTGATTTGCGCCATGGCGGCATCCACCAGCGGGTAGCCGGTGAGGCCTTCGCACCATGCCGCAAACAAGGCTTTGGCTGGCTCACCTTGTTCCCACTGAATCTTGTCGTACTCGGCTTTGAAGGCCTCGTTAGCCGCATGGGGGAAGTTGGCCAGAATCTGCGCATAAAAATCGCGCCAAATCAGCTCGCTTAACCACACCGCTGCACCTTCACTGCCTTGACGCTGCTGCTCAAGTCCAGCGCTGGCCAATTGGCGGATAGACACTGTACCAAAGCGCAAATGCACCCCCAAATAACTTGGGCCTTTTACGGCGGGGAAGTTACGCGTCTCGCCATAACCATCCATGCGGCTTAAAAATTCGTCAAACAGCTGTGCCCCGCCAGCTGCGCCGGTGGGTATTTTCAGGCTGCTTAAATTTGTTTTTTCAAACCCCATGACCTCCAAGCTGGGAACGCCTTGCGTCCGGTTTACTGGCAGCGCTACCAAAGCATCGGCGTATTCGTCAATCGGGTAGGGCTTCAGATAATAGGCGTCAACTTTTTTAAGCCACGCATTTTTATACGGCGTAAACACACTGTAGGGCTTGCTGGCCAAAGTCAACACTTCAGAGCGCTCAAAAATAACCTGGTCTTTAAAGCTGTGAAACGCTGCACCTTGCGCCTCCAGCAGGGCTTGAACTTTTGCGTCGCGCGCCAGCGCCTGGGGCTCGTAGTCGTGGTTGGTAAATACCGCGTTAACAGCCAGCTCTTTTGCCAGCGCAGGCAGTGCGTCGCTGGCCACTGCGTGCAGGGCGATCAGTCCACCTTTTTTTGTGCCCATAGCGCGTAACTGTTGATGCAACTCGCCGACGGACTCCCAAATAAACTCCACACGCCGGTCTTGCTTAGGCAAAGTAGCCAAAATTTCCTGGTCGAACACAAAAACACAATGCACTTGATCGCACGACTTCAAGGCGTGGTGCAAAGCCGCATTGTCGAAAGCCCGCAGGTCGCGCCTGAACCACATCAAGCCAGTTGGGTATTTTTTTTGCATGCTGCAGATGTTATCGAATTCGCCTGTCAAACCGATTTGGCAGCGCATAAACCCGACTGTCGCGTAAAATAGCGGTATGCGTATTGAACCAGAGCCGATCAACTTCACACACCATTTTTTGATCGCTATGCCCGGTCTGGAAGACGAAATGTTCTCCAAAAGCGTGATTTACATGTGTGAGCATTCCGAGCGTGGCGCCTTAGGCCTGGTCATTAACAAACCCAGCGACATCAATCTCAAGAAATTGTTCGACAAGGTAGAACTGCCTTTGCACCGCGAAGATTTGACACTGGCGCCGGTGTTTCAGGGCGGTCCGGTTCAAACCGAGCGCGGTTTTGTGCTGCACGAATCCCTGATGCCCGGCTGTGAATCGGTCTATGCCTCAACCATGACAATTCCCGGCGGCTTGGAAATGACGACCTCCAAAGATGTGCTGGAAGCACTTTCAACAGGTTACGGCCCGCGCAAGGTCTTCATATCGCTTGGCTATGCGTCTTGGGGTCAGGGTCAGTTGGAGTCTGAAATTTCTGACAACAGCTGGTTGACGGTGGCGGCTGATCCAGCGGTGATTTTTGACACCCCCGTCGAACAGCGTTACGCAAAGGCTTTGATGCTGCTGGGCTTAGAGGCCTGGATGCTGTCGCCACAAGCGGGCCATTCTTGAGGCTTGCATGAGCTCGAATAAAACGCTTGGCCTACAAACCTTTTTAGCTTTCGATTTCGGCATCAAGCGCACGGGCGTTGCCACTGGCAACCGCCTTACCCGCACAGCCAGCCCACAGCCCACCATCAGCGCAAGCAATGACCAGCGCCTAGATGCTGTTGCCCTGCGTATCAAAGAATGGCAACCCGATGCGCTGGTCGTTGGTATTCCGTTTCACCCCGACGGCGTAGCCCATGAAAACACCGCACGGGCACAAAAATTTGCCCGCCAGTTGCGCGCCAAGTTTTCGCTGGACGTGTTTGAAGTCGACGAGCGCTACAGCACAACCGAAGCGATTGCCAGCGGCGCCAAAGATGCGGATGCTGCCTCGGCTTGCATTATTCTTGAGCAGTTTTTAAGGAGTCTTACTGATGAGTAGCCTGACCCTGGACGCCGAGGCGCTGTACCGCGACTTACGCAAAGCCATGCAGCTGCTGATGGCAACCTACGCAGAGCCGGTGCACCTTGTTGGCATCGCGTCCGGTGGTGTCTGGTTAGCCCAGCGTCTACAGGCTGACTTGAAGCTGCCTGGTAAAACCGGCACATTGTCGTCCGCCATGCACCGTGATGATTTTTCAAAGCGCGGCTTGGCAAGCAGCAGCCAAACGCAACTGCCGTTTGACGTGAATGGCGCGCATCTGATCGTGATCGATGACGTGCTGTACACCGGGCGCACGATTCGCGCCGTCATCAATGAACTGTTTGACTATGGGCGGCCAGCCAGTGTCAAGCTGGCAGTGCTGGTAGACCGGGGCGGCCGTGAGCTGCCGATACAAGCCGATGTAGCGATGGCGCGTGTGGTGCTGCCAGCCACACAAAGCCTAGAGCTGGCGCGCGCTGAGGACGGCCGCTTCAGCTTTCAAGTGCAAGACAAATAAAGTCCCCATCATCTACAAGCCAAGGAGAAAAACGTGCTGTACAAGCGTAACCCGCAGCTCAACAAAAACGGCGAATTGATTCACTTGCTGTCGACCGAAGGCTTGCCTAAAGCCACCTTGATGCACATTCTCGACACCGCTGCCAACTTTGTATCCATCAGCGACCGCGAGGTGAAGAAAGTCCCCTTGCTCCGCGGTAAAAGTGTTTTTAACTTATTTTTTGAAAACTCCACCCGCACCCGAACCACCTTTGATATTGCCGCCACGCGCTTGTCAGCAGACGTGATTACCCTTGACATCGCCCGTTCGTCAGCCACCAAGGGTGAGTCGCTGCTCGACACCATCGCCAATTTAAGCGCCATGGCGGCTGATATTTTTGTGGTGCGGCACAGCGAATCAGGCGCACCGTATCTGATTGCCCAGCACGTAGCGCCCCATGTGCACGTCATCAACGCGGGTGACGGCAGGCATGCCCACCCAACCCAAGGCTTGCTGGACATGTACACCATCCGGCATTACAAAAAAGACTTCAGCAGCCTGACGGTGGCCATCGTTGGTGATGTATTGCATTCGCGGGTGGCACGCTCGGACATACATGCTTTAACAACGCTGGGTTGCCCCGAAGTACGCGTGGTCGGCCCGAAAACGCTGGTGCCCAGCGACATGGCGCAAATGGGTGTGCGGGTTTGCAATACTTTGGAAGAAGGTATCCGTGGCGCTGACGTCATCATCATGCTGCGCTTGCAAAACGAGCGCATGACGGGCGCGTTGCTGCCGAGCAGCCAAGAGTTTTTCAAAAGCTTTGGTTTGACACCCGAAAAGCTAAAACTCGCCAAACCCGACGCTATTGTCATGCACCCTGGGCCCATCAACCGGGGCGTTGAAATTGACTCGGCGGTGGTCGATGGGGCGCAAAGCGTGATCTTGCCGCAGGTCACCTTTGGCATCGCCGTGCGCATGGCAGTCATGAGCATCGTGGCTGGGAATGAATCTTGACCCCCACGCTCGCCCACTTCGTGTGGATCGCTGCCCCTCTAGGGGCCGCTGCGCCTGCAGCCTGGCAAAGCCAGATCCGCGGCCCCTGCTTGAAGGAGAACTGAAGAGATGAAGATACTGATTAAAAACGGCAGGGTGATTGACCCTGCGTCAAAATTTGACACCGTGTGTGATGTGGCGATTGCTGGAGGACGTATCGTTTCTATTGGACAAATGGCTTCTGATTTTGTTGCCAACAAAACCATCGATGCCACCGGCTGCATTGTTGCGCCCGGCCTGATTGATTTGTCAGCCCGCCTGCGCGAGCCAGGCCATGAACATGAAGGCATGCTGGAAAGTGAGTTGGCTGCAGCCGTGGCAGGCGGCATCACCAGCCTGGTCTGTCCGCCTGATACCGAGCCGGTACTTGACGAGCCCGGCCTGGTGGAAATGCTCAAATTCCGTGCTGAAAAGCTGCACCAGTCGCGGGTCTTTCCCTTGGGGGCGTTAACCCGTGGCCTGATGGGCGAGGCATTGACTGAAATGGTTCAGCTCAGCGAATCGGGCTGCATCGGTTTCAGTCAAGCCGACGTACCGCTGGCCAATACCCAAGTCTTGCTGCGTGCCATGCAGTACGCCGCCAGCTTTGGCTACAGCGTGTGGCTGCGACCGCAAGAGCTGTACCTGGGCAAGGGTGTGGCCGCCAGCGGTGCCTTGGCCACGCGCCTGGGCTTGGGCGGTGTGCCAGTGGCTGCTGAAACCATCGCGCTGCATACGATTTTTGAATTGACACGCGCCACCGGTGCGCGGGTGCATATTTGCCGTATCAGCAGCGCCGCCGGCGTGGCTTTGGTGGCGCAGGCCAAAGCCGAAGGTTTGAACGTGACCTGCGATGTCAGCATCAACAGTTTGCACTTAACCGATGCAGACATTGGCTACTTTGACAGCCGCATGCGCCTAAGCCCACCGCTGCGCCAGCAACGCGACCGCGACGCGCTGCGCGTGGGGCTGTTTGACGGCACGATTGACGCGCTGGTGTCAGACCACACGCCGGTCGATGAAGATGCCAAAACGCTGCCGTTTGCTGAGGCCGAACCGGGTGCCACGGGGCTGGAACTGCTGCTGTCCATGGCTTTGAAATGGGGTGCTGAAAACAGTACCAACCCCCTGATGCGTGCGCTTGAAGTGCTGACCAGCGCACCCGCCAAGGTGTTGGGTACAGCGCTCGGACCCTTGGCACACAGCGCAGGTCAATTGGTCAAAGGTGGTGTCGCCGATGTCTGCGTTTTTGATCCAGCCGCCGAGTGGTTGCCCGAGCCTTCTGCACTGCGCAGCCAGGGCAAGCACACGCCTTTTTCTAGCTACCACTTGCCCGGCAAAGTACGCTACACGCTGGTTGGCGGGCACCTGGCTTTTCAGAGCTGAGCTGCGTTTTTCAGGTATCCATGAACCACCTCAAAGCAGCTTTCAAACTGCTGCTGGCGCTGCTGCACATCGTCAGCGGTTTTATCACGGTGCTGCTGGTGTTTCCGCGCTTGAATGCTGAGCAGCGGCAAATGCGGGTTCAAGTCTGGTCGCGCGGCATGTTGCAGCGCATTGGTATTGAGTTGGTCGTCAAAGGCCAGTCCGACCTGCGCGGCCCGTTGATGTTGGTGGCCAACCATATTTCGTGGCTTGACATCACGTCGCTGCATGCGGCCCGGTTTTGCCGTTTTGTGTCCAAGGCCGACATCCAGCAATGGCCCTTTATTGGCAAACTGGCGGCTGGGATTGGTACCTTGTTTTTAGAGCGTACCTCGCGCCGTGATGCGATGCGGGTGGTGCACCACATGGCTGACAGCTTGCGTGCAGGCAATGTGCTGGGTGTTTTCCCCGAGGGCACGACCAGCGACGGTACAACGCTGCTGGCGTTTCATGCCAATTTGTTTGAGGCGGCGATTTTGGCCAACGCTCCGGTGCAGCCTGTGGCCTTGCAGTTCATGGACCGGGCAACTGGCAAGCCCAGTTTTGCGCCTTGTTATGTGGGCGATGACACGCTGGCGGAATCCGTCTGGCGCACCTTGGTAACGCCTGGCATCAGCATCGTCATCACCTTTGGCGAATTGCAGTTTTCCGAGGGGCGCGACCGGCGGGCCTGGGCACTGGCGTTGCAGCAAGCCGTGGCTGATTTACGCCGTTAGCTGCCAGCCTTCAGGCGCTAAGCTCACGCGCAAACGTCACCACATGGTCCACCTCCGCGCGTATGCCAATCCACTCACCCAGCGCGTGGTCGTGGTGCGACGGTACATGGGCCACCACCGCCTCGCCAGTTTTTAGCCGCAGTGTGTACAAAAATTCTGAGCCACGAAAAGCCTTGCGCACAATTTGCGCTTTGACGCTGGCGTTGTCGTCATGCACGATGTCGTCGGCGCGCAGCAGCACATCGCACAAGCCGCCTTCGTAAGCGCTGGGGACAGGGCACTCCTGCAAGTCGGTCAAATCACCGAGTGCCGTGCTGACCACTACGCCGCCTGCACGCTGCTCAATGTGCGCAGGCGCAAATACGCCGTGGCCTATGAAGTCTGCTACAAATCGGGTAGCAGGGCGGTGATACAGCGCATAGGCTTCATCCCACTGGTGCAACTTGCCATGCTGCATCACGCCAATCTGGTCGCCAATCGCAAAGGCTTCCAATTGGTCATGCGTGACGAACAGCGCCGTAGCACCAGCCGCCTTCAAGATGCCGCGCACCTCATGCGCCAGGCGCTCGCGCAGGTCCACATCAAGATTTGAAAATGGCTCGTCCAGCAGCAACAGCCGGGGCGCTGGCGCCAAGGCTCTGGCCAGTGCCACACGCTGCTGCTGGCCGCCCGACAGCTCATGCGGGTAGCGTTTGCCTGCGCTGGGCATGCCGACCAGCTCTAGCACTTCTGCCACACGGTGGGTGCGCTGTTTTGATGGCAGATGCGCTATGCCAAAAGCCACATTGCGTGCCACATCCAGGTGCGGGAACAACGCGTAGTCCTGAAACACCATGCCCATCTGGCGCTGTTCTGCCGGCACATGCACATTGGCACTGCTGATGATCTGCGGCCCCAGCGTGATGCTCCCCCTGTTGGCACGCTCCAGACCGGCCACAGCGCGCAATAGCGTGGTTTTACCGCAGCCAGAAGGCCCAATCAGTACGCCAATCTCGCCTGCTTGCAGGCTGAAAGACACGTCATCGACCGCTGGTTGAGAGTGGCCTGGGTAAGTCACACCCAGGTTGGCAACTTGAAGAAACATAGGGATTATTGTAGATGCTTACAATTCTCATTTGCATCTTGCCGGACTTTTCAACTGAACCGAATGCGCCGACTTTCTTTTTTCACTTTCCTTTTGCTGTTGTTGGTCGCTGCCTTGATGCTCCCGGTGTTGAGCGTGGCCGCCAGCTGGCTGCAGTTTGATGCCGCAGCCAGTGCCATCCTGCGGGAAATGGCGCAAACCGTGCTGCCCGACTACGCCCTCACATCCCTGTTGTTGTGTCTGAGTGTGGCCATCGGCGTGGCGCTGGTCGGCATGGCTACCGCCGGGGCTGTCACCTTGTTTGAATTCCCTGGGCGGCGTATTTTTGAATGGGCGCTGCTGCTGCCGCTGGCGATGCCTGCGTATGTGGTGGCTTACGCTTACACCGACTTTTTGCAGTACGCTGGGCCGCTGCAAACCGGGCTGCGTGACACTTTTGGTCTGCAAGGCCGTCTGTTGCCCGACGTACGCAGCCTGGGTGGCGCGGTGCTGGTGTTTAGCGTTGCGCTGTACCCGTATGTGTATTTGCTGGCGCGCGCTGCACTGGCCGAACGTGCTGTGCACTTGATGGAAGCTGCCCGCCTGCTGGGTGCACCGCTATCGCGCCGTATTCGTGAAGTGGCTTTGCCTTTGGCGCGCCCGGCAGTAGCGGCAGGTGTGGCGCTGGCGCTGATGGAAACGCTGGCCGACTACGGCGTGGCCAG
>JBBAPP010000102.1:0-4676 GCA_040400775.1 Polaromonas sp.
GCCGCGTTTTCCCAGGCATTGACCCGCTGGTGGTACGCAAAAACGACAAGGTGCGCATCCGCATTGGCAACCTGACCATGACCAACCACCCAATTCACCTGCATGGCCACGAGTTTTTAGTGACCGGTACGGACGGCGGGCCAACGCCGAAAACATCACGCCAGTATGAAGTGACCACCGACGTAGCCGTCGGCCAAATGCGCCAGATTGATTTCCTGGCGGACGAAGAAGGCGACTGGGCTTTTCATTGCCACAAGAGCCACCACACCATGAATGCAATGGGCCACGATGTGCCGACACTGATCGGGGTTGACCACCGCGACATCGTGAAAAAAATTACCAACGTCATCCCTGATTACATGGTGATGGGCGAGCGCGGTATGGCCGACATGGCCGAGATGGACATGCCGCTGCCCGACAACACCGCCAAGATGATGACCGGCGAAGGTCCGTTTGGCAGTGTCGAGATGGGCGGCATGTTCAGCATGGTCAAAGTGCGCAAAGATCAGAAGGTCGGTGACTACCAAGACCCAGGCTGGTACAAGCACCCGCCCGGTACTGTCGCCTACGAATGGACAGGCAGTACGCCCAACCCGGCACGTTTTGCGTCAGAGGGTGGCCAAAGCATGAAAGCGCAAAACATGCCAGCCAAAGAAGTTGAAGTGCAAGTCCGCAAGCCCGTGATAAACCAAAAAGCTACCAGCGGCCACGAAGGCATGAAGCATTGAGTTTGAATCAAACCTTGAAAGAAATTTATGAAACCATCACATACTCTGAAATTAATAGCTGCTTGCGCATGTATTTATTGGTCTACAGCTTCTTTTTCACATGAAAATGCGCCTCACAAGGCTAACAGCAGTGCCCTGGTCAAAGAACAAAAGGACTGGGGTATTGCCGGCGACGCCAAGTCCGTCAAGCGAACGATCACGCTCACCATGGGCGACAACATGCGCTTCAGCCCTGACAAGCTGGAAATCAAACAGGGCGACACGATCCTCTTTGTGGTTAAAAACCAAGGCAAGCAGTTGCATGAAATGGTGATTGGTACCAAGAAAGAACTCGACGCACATGCCGCGCTGATGGTCAAGTTCCCCAATATGGAACACGACGAGCCCTATATGGCGCACGTAGCAGCGGGCAAATCGCAAAATTTGATCTGGACATTTAATCGCGCAGGTGATTTTGACTTTGCTTGCCTTATTGCAGGCCATTATCAAGCGGGTATGGTTGGAAAAATTACCGTTCTGGCAGCAAAGTGAGTGCGGCCTTACCGTTTTATCGATACACACCAAGGAACATAAATATGCAGACATCCACCAGACCAGTCAGCCGCCGCAAGTTTGTGCAAACATCGTTAAGCCTTTTTGCCATCACTGCGTTGAGCTCCCCGCATATCGGGATGGCAGCCATCCAGCTAGAGACCGTCACCGTCTGGAAAACACCCACTTGCGGCTGCTGCAAGGACTGGGTCATTCACTTGCGCAAAGAAGGCTTCAATATAGTCACAAACGACGTGCCAGATACCGCACCCATTCGCCAAAAACTCGGGCTACCCGCCAAGTATGGCTCTTGCCATACCGCGCAAGTCGGCGGTTATGTGCTAGAAGGTCACGTACCCGCGCGCGAAGTCAAACGGCTGCTGCGTGAAAAGCCGGTCGCCATCGGGCTGGCCGTACCGGGCATGCCTGTCGGCTCGCCTGGCATGGAAATGCGCGGCGAAATGCTGGGCGTACGTGATGCTTTTGATGTAGTAATCGTCACCGCAGACGGCAACTCGCGCGTTTATGAATCATACGCAGCGAAGGCTGCAACAAAACCTCGTCTCAAATCTTGATTTCGACTCTTGAACAGTTCATCACCTTAAAAAAACCACCATGAAAACTTTTAAATCGGTCATCACTATTTATACCCTGCTGTTGTTCACAACATCGGTATTTGCCGCTTCACACGCTGGAGCACCCATGGCCAAAGTGGAAGCAAAAAAAGAGGCGGCAACAGCTGTGCCAGCGTCAGCCGACATGGCCGACGCGGAAGTACGCAAGATTGATAAGGAAAATAAAAAAATCACCCTCAAACACGGCGTTATCAAAAACCTGGACATGCCGGGCATGACCATGGTGTTTCAGGTCAAAGACGCAAGCCTTCTTGATAACATCAAGGCAGGTGACAAAATCAAATTCACGGCTGAAAGCGTGAATGGCGCAATGACCGTGCTGTCGGTGCAAAAAAACCCATGAAAGCCGTAAGCGTTGCTCTTGCCATCTGCTTGATGGCCGGCCTGGCGAATGTTGCCCATTCGGGCCCGATGGGCTATCGGGGCAGCACCATGGCGATGGGGGACTTTTCGCCCAACTGGAAGGAAGCCTGGGTCAACCACGCCGTTACGCCGCGCGATGCCTTTGGCGCCGGCGGTGTGGCCATGCAGTCTGATGACAAGAAGCTGGCCCGCAACTTCAGCGAGCTGACATACACCCGGCTTTTGAGCCGCATCAATGCCGAGCATTCACAAGCTAACCTGTGGCTTCTAGCTGGCGCAGGCCGCGTGACTGGCAATAACTTTGCAGACGGTAAAACCATGCTGGCACCGGGTCTAGCGGCAGACTATGAAACCACCCGGTTTTATATCTCGGCATCCGCTAGGCTGTATCGGGCACAGGGCATCAACCACGACTTTGCATCGGCACGTACCGGGTTTTCGTTCTACGAAGTCGACTACGACGAGACCCAGCCCTGGCTGATTGTGGAAGCGCGGCGCATGCGCGGCCTGTCTGAAAAAACCGAGATCACCCCCATGCTGCGCTTGATTCATAACCGCTACTTTGTCGAGTTCGGCGTGAACAATATGAAGCAAGGGCGCTTTAACTTTATGTATATTTTTTGACCCAAGGAAACCTTCATGAAAACCTTTAACCAATTTCTTGCTATGAAATTAGTAGCTTCTTGCGCTGCTATCGTTTGGGCTACAGGCACTTTTAGCCCTGCTTTAGCGGCTGAAAGCATTAAAGCTACAGTCAATGGCATGGTTTGCGCATTTTGCGCTCAGGGTATTGAAAAGACCCTGATGAACATGCCACAAACCAAAGCCGTATTTGTTGATTTAAAGAAAAAAATTGTTGCCGTTGAAGCCAAAGATGGCCAGACCCTGGATGGCACAAAGATAACCGCCGAGATCAAGGACGCGGGCTATGACGTGGTCAAGCTCGAGACGGTAGCGCTGTCAGTTGAAGACATCAAAGCAGCTACCAAGACCAAAAAATGAGCAACCTATCAATCACCGAACCACCCGCCAAGTGGTTGACTTTTTTGAGTCTGTTCACCAGCACTGGCACGCTGCTGTGCTGTGCCCTGCCAGCCCTGCTGGTAGCGCTTGGGGCGGGCGCTGCACTGTCAACATTGGTGGCAGCTGTGCCCGGTCTGGTGTGGGTCAGCGAGTACAAAGAAGCCGTGTTTGGCTTTGCCGGCATGATGCTGGCCCTCAGCGGCTGGCTGCAGTGGCAGGGCCGCTTTGCGCCGTGTCCTGTGGATCCAGCGCTACGTGATGCTTGCTTGCACAGCCGCAAAACATCAGAGCGTGTTTATCTGGCCAGTCTGGTAATTTACGCTGTCGGCGGCTGGTTCGCATTTGTCCAGCCGCTGCTTTGAAACCGATGCCTGGTACGCGCTGCGCAACCATCTAGATTTAGTGCGTAAATTTTCGGCACACTTGAAGGACTAAATACCCAAAGCCTTCCAGCCCACTAAACCCAGCTTTTCAAGCGTGGCAATGTTGGTCTCAAAAATCGCGTCGGCCTGCGGAAAAGCCTCAACTGCCCGCTCAACACTGTCTTCACGCAGCAAATGCAATATGGAAAACGGTGCGCGGTTGGTGTAGTTGCTGATGTCGTCAGGCTCAGAGCCCTCAAACTGAAACTGCGGATGAAAGCTGGCCAGCTGAATCACCCCTTCCAGCCCATGCTCAACTACCACACCCTCAGCCACTTCCAGGAAATCATTGAAGTCTAAAAAGTCTTCAAACAGCGTGGGGAGGATCAGCAGCGTGGTGTCAATCTCGCTAGCGGGTGTGACTGCCAGCAAGTCAAGCTCACGGTCCAGCTCTTCCAGCAAGTCATCCGCATGGCGCGCCTTGCTGACCATTAGGCGAACCTGGTTTTTAACGTAGACGGCTTTGGCGAAGGGGCAAAGGTTCAGGCCGATCACGGCTTTTTCTAGCCAATGTTTGGTTTGAGTGAGAACAGCTTCGTCAGTCATCCCCGCATCCTTTCCCATTCAAACAGAGGCCACGGATCTGGCTTTGCCACTCCGTGGGTTTTGGGGTCAGAGTCCAAATTCGCCAAGCAATTGACTTGCCCGCAGGGCGCTGCACCGCAGCTAAATTGGCGTCTGACCCCAATAACCAGCGTGGGGGCACTATTTAAGCGCCTTGTAGCGCATGCGTTTTGGTTTGGCACCCTCTTCACCCAAACGCTTTTTCTTGTCCGCTTCATATTCCTGATAGTTGCCATCAAAGAACGTCCACTGGCTGTCACCCTCAGCCGCCAAAATATGCGTGGCAATGCGGTCTAAAAACCAGCGATCGTGGCTGATGACCATGACCGAGCCTGCAAATTCCAGCAGAGCATCCTCAAGTGCACGAAGCGTTTCAACGTCCAGGTCATTCGACGGCTCGTCAAGCATCA
>JBBAPP010000102.1:4776-8345 GCA_040400775.1 Polaromonas sp.
TCAAGTGCACGAAGCGTTTCAACGTCCAGGTCATTCGACGGCTCGTCAAGCATCAACACATTGCCGCCTGCAATCAGTGTTTTGGCCAGGTGCAAGCGCCCGCGCTCGCCGCCTGACAGCGTACCGACGCGCTTTTGCTGGTCGCCACCGTTGAAGTTAAAGCGGCCGGCATAGGCCCGGCTGGGCATTTGAAATTTGCCGACATTCAAAATATCCAAGCCGCCCGAGATGTCTTCCCAAACGGTTTTTTCGTTTGCCAAATCGTCACGGTTCTGGTCTACAAAGGCCATCCGCACGGTTGAGCCTTTGACGACTTCACCGCTGTCAGGCAACTCTTTACCGGCTATCAATTTAAACAGCGTTGACTTGCCAGCGCCGTTCGGGCCGATGATGCCGACAATCGCACCAGCCGGCACGGTAAAGCTCAAGTCATCGATCAGCACCCTGTCGCCAAACGACTTGGTGACGTTTTTAAATTCAATAACTTGAGCCCCCAGGCGCTCAGCCACGGGGATAAAAATCTCGTTGGTTTCCACGCGTTTTTGGTATTCAAAGTCGCTAAGTTCTTCAAACCGTGCCAAGCGGGATTTGCTTTTTGCCTGGCGTGCTTTTGGGTTTTGGCGTGACCATTCCAACTCTTTCTTCAAAGCCTTGGCACGGGCTTCTTCACCCTTTTGCTCAGTGGCTAAACGCTCGCCTTTTTGCTCTAACCAGGTGCTGTAGTTGCCCTTCCAAGGGATGCCGTGGCCACGGTCCAATTCCAAAATCCACTCGGCTGCGTTGTCCAAAAAATAGCGGTCGTGGGTAATCGCCACCACGGTGCCTGAATAGCGCTGCAAGAACTGCTCCAACCAGTCAACCGATTCAGCGTCCAGGTGGTTGGTAGGCTCGTCCAGCAGCAGCATGTCTGGCTTGCTCAGCAGCAGGCGGCACAACGCGACGCGGCGCTTTTCACCACCTGACAGGACGCTAATTTTGGCATCCCAGGGCGGCAAACGCAGTGCATCGGCGGCTATTTCTAATTGGTGTTCAGAATCTGTCCCTGACGTGGCAATGATGGCTTCCAAGCGCGCCTGTTCAGCGGCCAGCGCGTCAAAGTCTGCATCAGGTTCACCGTAAGCGGTGTACACCGCATCCAGCAAGCCTTTGGCGGCAAACACTGCGCCCATGCCGTCTTCAACGCTTTCGCGCACAGTGTGCGCGTCGTTCAGCTTCGGCTCTTGCGGTAAATAGCCAATGTTCAGCCCCGGCATAGGGGTGGCTTCGCCTTCAATTTCTTTGTCCAGACCGGCCATAATTTTGAGCAGCGTGGACTTGCCAGAGCCGTTCACACCCAGCATGCCGATCTTGGCTCCGGGGAAAAAACTAAGCGACACGTCTTTCAAAATGTGGCGTTTGGGCGGCACAATTTTGCCGACCTTGTTCATGGTAAATACGTATTGAGCCATTGCAAATAACTTCGGTTAATGGATTTATCAGTAAAGGATATTTTCTTACTCCCTTTCCTCACGAGAAGGGCAGGGGTGGGGGCAAGCGCAAAAATAGACATGACAAATCTGCGTGCCCCCATCCCAACCTTCCCCCGGCGGGGCAAGGGACAAGAGCTTCAAACCCACTATTATCGTTCCGTGAGACAATAGAAATGTTGTTGGTTCCAGTTACCCGCAACATTTGGGCACTTTTCAGGTCTGTTCATCCGAACTTCCTGCTTTAGTTTTCTAGCCCGACTTTTTGTCCCCATCTGCCTATCACTGGCGGGTTGCTCTTAAAACAGATCACCCAACAGGCCGATCAAAAGCGTCCAAGTGGCGCAAAACCATGACCTTTGAAGAATTGAATTTGGCTCCGGCCATTTTGAAAGCCGTGCTTGAGCAAGGCTACGACACCCCCACCCCCATCCAGGCACAAGCCATTCCCGCCGTTTTGGCCGGCGGCGACTTGCTGGGCGGCGCACAAACCGGAACAGGCAAGACAGCGGCCTTTGTGCTGCCCATGCTGCAACGCCTGAGCACCGAACAGCGCCTGACGAATCGCCGAGGCGTCAATGCCGTGCGCTGCCTGATCATGACGCCCACCCGCGAGTTGGCCGCCCAGGTTGAAGAAAGCGTTCGCGTTTACGGAAAATACCTTGACTTGACATCGATGGTCATGTTTGGTGGTGTCGGCATGGGTGCGCAAATTGAAAAGCTGCGCCGCGGCGTGGATATTCTGGTGGCTACCCCTGGCCGCCTGCTGGACCATGCAGGCCAGGGCACGCTGGACCTGAGCCAAGTGCAAATTTTGGTGCTTGATGAAGCCGACCGCATGCTCGATATGGGCTTTATCCACGATATTAAAAAAGTGCTGGCCCTGGTGCCTAAGCAAAAGCAGGTGCTGCTGTTTTCAGCCACTTTTAGCGATGAAATCCGTGACTTGGCCAATGGCCTGCTGCGCGACCCGCTGCACATACAAGTCACACCGCGTAATACCACCGTGCAGCGCATCACCCAAACCATTCACCCGGTCGGTCGCGGCAAAAAGAAAGCGCTGCTAACCCACATCATCAACGAGCACAACTGGAGCCAGGTGCTGGTGTTTACGCGCACTAAGTTTGGCGCCAACAACGTGGCCGAGCACTTGACCAAAAACGGTATTGAGGCTTTAGCCCTGCACGGTAACAAGAGCCAAACCGCTCGTACCCAAGCGCTGCAAGGCTTTAAAGACGGTACGATACGGGCGCTGGTAGCTACTGATATTGCAGCACGCGGGATTGACATTGACGAGCTGCCGCACGTGGTGAACTACGAGATTCCGAACGTCAGCGAAGATTACGTGCACCGCATTGGCCGAACCGGCCGCGCTGGTAACAGTGGTGAAGCTGTGAGCTTGGTCTGCCTGGACGAAGAAGGCTTCATGCTAGACATTGAGCGTTTTACCAAGCAAAACATTGAAGTCGTTAAAGTACCCGGCTTTGAAGCCGACCCCGACGAGCGCGCCGAGCCACTGGCCATGGGTCGCCAAACTATTTGGGGCGGCCTGGGCAAACCGCCAAGCCGTGACGTGATGCAGGCTGCAGCCAAAGCAGCACGCAGCGAGATGATGACGCGTATCCGTGAGACGCGCGCTGGGCAGCCTGCCCGTGGCAATTCGGGTGGCGGACGTGGTGCTAGCTCTGGCGGTGGCCGAGGACGCGCGCCTGCCGAAGGTGGCGCTGATAACCGCAGTGAAGGCGGCGCTAACTTCGGGCGTAGCCCGCGCACACCCAACCCCGGCCAGCCTCGGCAAAACGCTGGCTACGGCGGCGGCAACGGTGCCCCGCTGCGAGGCGATCGCCGCCCACAAGGGCCACGCCCACCACGCGACGAACAGCCACGCGTCCCACGTGATGAACAGCAACGCCAAGACCCACGTGGCCCGCGTGTCGACATGGGCGAGCAGCGCAACGATTTCGACGAACGCCAACCGACCAGCCATGTGTCAGCAGGCTTCCCCTCATCAGGCCTGCCCACGCGCGGCGGCGGCGGCGGTGGAGGGCGAGGCGGCAATCGCAGTGGCAGTGGTGGCGGTGGTGGTGGCGCACGCTCTGGCGG
>JBBAPP010000103.1:0-6532 GCA_040400775.1 Polaromonas sp.
TGTACAGCAGCGCATTGGCGCTCAGCAAGCGATGAAAGTAACGACAATGCCTGTCCGTCCAGTCCATCATGGGCGCAACCGATAAGCGCCAGGGATTGGGTGGACTTATTTGCAGGGGTGTTTGCTGGATAGAAGGCAATGACATTTGACTAATTTTCCCAGATGTAGCAGCCATCAGCCAACAAATGGAAATTGCGACATCGTTTGGCACTTGGCACTTGGCACTTGGTACGCCTAGCGGCTGATGTTGCGATGCACGGCTGGGTCAACGCATAAAAGCAAAGGAGCGCCTCAGGCGGTCTGGACATGCCCCGATTCCACGGACTGTTTAGAGGTTCAGTTGACTTGAGCACATTGCAGTTGTTATTATTCAGCACAGTGCGTGCGGCGGCCAGGTTGGCTTGGGGGCACAGACTGGCGTTTTTCATGCAAATTGCGCTTAAGCTCCCGCTCGTTTGACGTGGTAGCTTTGTTTTTGCAGTGCCACCATGATAGTCGTCACATGGTCGCCCTGCACTTCCACCACCCCCTCCTTAACGGTCCCGCCGGAACCGCAGGCAGAGCGCAGTTGCTTGCCCAGTACCGCTAGTGCCGCCGCATCCAGCGGCAAACCTTTGACCAAGGTCACGCTTTTACCGCCACGGCCTTTGGTTTGCAAACTGACCCGAACAATGCCATCAGTTTTAGGCGGCGCCTTCAATTTGCAAATACAGCTGGCTGTCGGCTCGCGGCAGTCTGGGCACATCCGACCCGCGTCGGTTGAATAGACCAGGCCGCCAAGATTCGTCAGTCCTGCAAAGTGATTAGTTGTTCGGTTATTTTTCATCTTCAAAACTCCTCAGGACCGTATCAGGCCATCAAGTGCTGTATTCTGACTGAAGCAAAATCGAAATACATGACTGAACACCTGCTTACCCCCGACAAAGAACACATCAACCTGCTCGACAGCTTTGACCGCTTAGGCCTTGACCAGATACAGCTGGTAGCCACGGCAGAGCAAGCCAAAGCCGCACTCGAGGCACTGCAGAATGAAAAAGTGCTGGGCTTTGACACTGAATCAAAACCCACCTTTGCCAAAAATGAGGTCTCGACCGGACCGCACATCGTACAACTGGCGACCCTGCAAAAAGCCTGGATTTTTCAACTGGAAGATACCGAATGCCGCCGCGCTGTGGGCCTGCTGCTCGAATCACCGCATATCATCAAAGCCGGCTTTGGCTTGGGCGACGACAAAAAACGCATCACCTACAAACTGGGCGTTGACCTACAAGGCGTGCTGGACTTGAACAGCGTCTTTCGCGCAAAAGGCTACCGCCAAGACATGGGTGTGCGCGGGGCAGTGGCAGTGCTGTTTAACAAGCGCTTTATCAAGTCGAAGAAAGCATCAACTTCCAATTGGTCAAATCCACACCTGACAGAAGCGCAAATGGTTTACGCTGCCAACGATGCCTATGCTGCCATGCGGGTTTATGCAGAACTTGGGCTTGAAGGTATGGGTCTGATGACTGCTTAGCGATTTTCAGAATTTTTAGAGTTTTTTATTTAGAATATTGATAGAAAATAGCTTTTAACCCAATAAATACGTGCGTATTAAGATATCAAAAATATAGCAAATGGATTCACTCGGCAGTCTCAGCCTTGCGCTCGGGCAGCACCTTTTGCGCTCTAGGCCGCTGGCCGATTATTTTGACGCAGGCCTTGTCATCCACACCACCTGCCAACAGCAGGTCTTCAGCGCCTGTCGCCTGGCTTTTACACAAAGCCCCATGCAGCGTGACCATGGATTGAAGGCCGCAGTTGAGACTACCGCAGACACCCAAGCTTACTCATAAACAATCCGCGACTGTCCCTTGTCAGCTTGCGCCATCCAGCTCGCCAACGCCGCATCCGTCGGGAAGAATTTAGCCGCGTCGCCCAGGGCTACCTCAGCAGCTACCTCGCCAAAATCAGCATGCCGCTTGAGATGCAAACGCACTGGCAAGCCGCGCAGCAGTTCGCCCTGCTCGGTCATCTCTCGGCGTGGCGCAAAGTCTTTTACCAGGCGCGTGATGTCTGGCATAGCGCCTCCATTTACCCCATTAACAGCCACCTTCAAGTACTTGCCAAACTTGCAGCGTGCCGTGTCTAGACCCCACACCTGCGTGACCTTGAAGCGTCGGCCAAAACGCTCTGACGCGCCTTGCAGCGTGCCCTGCACAATCACCAGTTCGTCGTCTTTGAGCAGGTTGCGGTTGGCGTTGTAGGTGGCTTCGTCGACCGCAGCTTCAAGGGTGTCGGTTTTGTCGTCGAGTTTAAAGACGATGAGCTTGCCGCGATTGCCGTTGATGACGCGCAAGTCGGTCACGATGGCAGCCAGCACACGGGTGTCGCGGGAGTCAATTAAATCTTCGATTTTGAGTTTAGCGAATTGACGGACTTCAGGCTCTACCTGGTCAAACAAATGGCCCGACAAATAAAACCCAATCGCAGTTTTTTCAGCCACCAGGCGTGCCTTGATGCCAAATGGCATGGCTTCGACCAGTTCGGGCTCTTGCGTGCTGGCAGCATGGGAGTCTGACATGTCAAACAAACCTCCCTGGTTGGCGTTGGCCTCTGCCGCCAAGGCAAATTCAAAGGCTTGGTCAACCGATGCCAGCAGCGACGCACGGTTCAAACTCCCGGAACTAGGCAGGTTGTCAAACGCTCCCGCTTTAATCAGCGCTTCCACTGTGCGTTTATTGATTTTGCTGCGCTCCACGCGAACACAAAAATCGTACAACGAGGTAAACAGCCCGCCTTCAAGACGCGCCGCAACAATCGCCGCAATGGCTTGCTCGCCCGTACCTTTGATAGCACCCAGGCCATAGCGCACGCTGGTGTTACTGGTCGGCTCAAACCGGTAGTCACCCCGGTTGACGTCGGGCGACTCAAAGCTAATGCCCATTTTGAGCGCATCACCGTGCAAGATTTTCAGCTTGTCGGTATCACCCATTTCCACCGTCATGTTGGCGGCAAAAAACTCTGCTGGGTAATGCACCTTGAGCCAGGCCGTGTGGTACGCCAGCAGCGCGTAAGCGGCAGAGTGCGACTTGTTAAAGCCGTAACCCGCAAACTTTTCCATCAGGTCAAAAACCTCGTCGGCTTTTTCTTCGCTTAAACCGTTTTCACCTGCGCCCTTGCGAAACACCTCACGCTGCGCGGCCATTTCTTTTTCGTCTTTTTTACCCATCGCACGGCGCAGCATGTCTGCACCACCGAGTGAATAGCCACCCAGAATCTGAGCGGTTTGCATGACCTGCTCTTGGTAGACCATGATGCCGTAGGTTTCTTCCAGCATCGGTTTGACGCGCGGGTCGGGGTAGTCAGGTACTTCCTTGCCTTGCTTGCGGGCGATGTAGTTTGGTATCAGCTCCATCGGGCCAGGTCGATACAAGGCATTCATCGCGATCAGGTCTTCGAGACGGTCAGGTTTGGCGTCTTTTAAAAGGCGCTGCATTCCAACACTTTCAAACTGAAAGACAGCTTCCGTCTGGCCATCTGAGAACAGCTTGTAAACGCGCGCGTCGTCAAGCGGCAGGTTCTCAAACGCAAAGTCTTTTTGCGACGGATATCTAGCGACGATAAAGTCTTTGGCAATCTCCAAAATCGTCAACGTGGCCAGGCCCAAAAAGTCAAACTTGACCAGGCCAATCGCCTCCACATCGTTTTTGTCAAACTGGCTGACAGCTGATGTGCTGCCGGGTTGCAAATACAGTGGGCAAAAATCGGTCAGCTTGCCCGGTGCAATCAATACACCGCCAGCATGCATGCCAACGTTACGCGTCAGGCCTTCGAGCTTGCGGGCAAGCTCTAACAGGGTGTGAACGTCCTCTTCTTTTCGTTCACGCTCCGCCAGCATCGGCTCGGCCTCCAGCGCGTAGACCAGCTTGTCGTTTTTATTGCGCTCGGCAGGCAGCAGTTGCAAGGTGACGGCCTGGCCGGGCTTGTTGGGTATCAGCTTGGATATGCCGTCGCAAAAACCATACGGGAAGTCGAGCACACGGCCTACGTCACGGATGGCTGCGCGTGCGGCCATGGTGCCAAAGGTCACAATCTGGCTGACTGCGTTGTGGCCGTATTTGTCCTTCACATAGTCAATCACGCGGTCGCGGTTGGTTTGGCAAAAGTCAATGTCAAAGTCGGGCATGGAGACCCGCTCAGGGTTCAAAAATCGCTCGAACAGCAGGTTGTAGCGCAGCGGATCCAGGTCGGTGATTTTCAGCGAATACGCCACCAGCGAACCGGCACCCGAGCCCCGCCCGGGCCCCACCGGGCAGCCATTGTTTTTGGCCCAGTTGATAAAGTCGCCCACGATCAAAAAGTAGCCAGGGAAACCCATACCCAAAATCGTGTTGATCTCAAACTCTAAGCGCTCCACATAGGTTGGCCGTTTTTTGTCGCGCAGCTCAATATTCGGGTACAGGTGCGCCAAGCGCTCTTCCAGCCCTTCAAACGACACCTGACGAAAGTAGTCATCAGCGGGCATACGCACGCCGTTGATTTCGGGCGTGGGGTAGTCGGGCAGCATGGGCTTGCCCAAATCAAGCATTAAATTGCAGCGCTTGGCAATCTCCAGCGTATTCGCAATGGCAGTGGGAATGTCGGCAAACAGCGCTTGCATTTGCGCGCTTGACTTGAAGTATTGCTCCCGCGTGAACTTGCGCACACGGCGTGCGTTGCCGAGTATTTCACCTTCAGAGATACACACCCGCGCCTCATGCGCCTCGTAGTCGTCATAGGTTAAAAACTGCACCGGGTGCGTGGCCACCACGGGCAGCTTGAGCCGTGCCGCTAATTGCACGGCAGCGGGCACATGGCGCGCATCGTCAGCTTGCTCGGCGCGTTGCAGCTCGATGTAAAAGCGGTGCACAAAAATGCCGGAAAAATGCCGCGCACATTCCATCGCCCGCGCATCGTCGCCCTGCACCAGTGCCTGGCCAATGGCGCCGCGATGTGCGCCTGACAGGGCAATCAAACCCTGGTTCAGCTCAGTCAGCCAGTCCAGACGGATGATGGCTTGGCCCGCCACCACGCCGCGCGTCCAGGCGCGGGTCAATAGTTCTGACAAATTGAGGTAACCCTGGTGATTTTGTACCATCAGCAGCAAGCGGGCGGGGGCTGCGCTGGCGTCTTTGCCAGGCACCTGCACCCAGACATCGGCGGCTATCAGGGGTTTGACGCCATGGCCGCGCGCGGCCTTGTAAAACTTGACGGTGCCAAACAGGTTGCTCAGGTCGCTGATGGCCAAGGCGGGTTGCTGGTCTGCGGCGGCAGCGGCAGTAATTTCATCAATGCGGTTGGTACCGTCAACGACTGAAAATTCGGTGTGGAGACGTAAATGGACAAACATGACTGCATTTTAGGGTGCAGGCATGTTTTTAAATCCAACCAACCGACCAATCAGCCCCTTAGTTTGCTGGCCACTTCAGCCACCCGCTTGCCGTAGGCAGTTGCGGTGTCCAGGTCGCCCTGTGGAATTGCGCTGGCCGGGTCTTGCGGGCCGACTTGTGCCATCACGCCGCTGGTGGAACCCAGGCGGTTGATGTTGCCGTCGTTCAACGCTGGCTGGCCGACCCAGATCATGCCTTGTTGCATTGCCAAAGTAATGAAGTACTGGAGCGTAGACAGCTTGTCGCCGCTGGGGCTGGCGGAGCAGGTAAAGCCGCCCGCGACTTTGTCTTTCCAGGCGCTGGTAAACCATTTTTTACTGGTCGCATCGGCAAACTTTTTAAACTGCCAGCTGGCCATGCCCATATACGTCGGGCTGCCCATGATGATCGCGTCAGCGGCGTCCAGGCTGGCCCACTGCGCTTCGGTCAGGTTGCCATCGGCATCAATGGCAACCAGCTCAGCGCCCGCACCATCAGACACAAATTGCGCCACGCGCTGGGTATGGCCATAACCGGAGTGGTACACAACAACTACTTGAGACATGAAAAAATCCTATTGAAGAAAAAAAAGAAAAACACTGACAAAAATTCATAACCGCTTATTGACCGTATTTATTGACCACGCTTATTGGCCGCGCTTGCCGTCCAAACTCCATGCACCAGCACCCCAGGCAGCGACGGTGAGCAAGCCGCCTACAACCGCTATGTTTTTGAAGAAAGCCTGCGCTTGCGATGGATCAGACAAGGGGTGAAAAATAAACGTGATGACAAATGTAAAGAACGCAATGCCCAGTGCAGCCCAGCGGGTCTGAAAGCCCACGAGCAATAAAAGACCAAGGCCCAGCTCGACGGCGATGGCAATTGCAATGGCCAGTTCAGACAACGGTACGCCTTTGGCGGCGGCGTAGCCAACCGCACCCGCAAAGCCGCCAATTTTGCTGAAACCAGCAGGTATGAACAGCAGCGCCAGCAAGATGCGACCAACCAGAGACAAGGGGTTTTGAAGAGAAGTCAACATAAAAAGCCCTTTTAATAAATTAGATAACACATGAACACAAAAAATAAACACAGATTGTCCATTGGCGTTAGGTCCATTCGGGCTGAGCCCTTCGACATGCTCAGAA
>JBBAPP010000103.1:6632-8278 GCA_040400775.1 Polaromonas sp.
CAGGGCAGCATCGCCCTGGGCCAGCGATTGGCCGTTGACCTCCAGGTCGCCGCTGATCAGCTGCACATAGGTTTTACGTGCCGGGTTCAATGTCAAAGCAGCGGCCTCGTTGCCGTCCAGCAGCGCTGCGTAAATTTTGGCATCAGCATGGACCGTGACTGAACCCTCAGTGCCATCATGCGATGCCACCAGCCGCAGCTTGCCGCGTTTTTCATCAGGCGTGAAGGTTTTTTGTTCATAGCTTGGCGCAATACCTTTGACGTTCGGCTCAATCCAGATTTGCAGAAAATGCGTGGTCTGGCCTTCAGCGTGGTTGAACTCGCTGTGCTGCACGCCGGTGCCAGCGCTCATGCGCTGCACATCGCCAGGGGGGATGCCCTTGACGTTGCCCATGTTGTCTTTGTGCGCCAGCTCGCCCGACATCACGTAGCTGATGATTTCCATGTCGCGGTGGCCGTGTGTGCCAAAGCCGGTGCCGGGCGCAATGCGATCTTCGTTGATGACGCGCAAATTGCCAAAACCCATGTGCTTTTCATCGTAATAGCCGGCAAATGAAAACGAGTGAAACGACTTGAGCCAGCCGTGGTCGGCGTAGCCGCGTTCCTGGGATTTGCGTAGTGTGATCATGGCTTGACTTTCTTGACCTGCGAGTTGATAAACAGTGATTCAATGTAGTCGACTCCGCAGTTCTGGCAATTGTTGTTATTTGATGGCATCATTCAAATTATTTGAACCTATAGTTTGCTAATGACCAAATCATCCATACGTGACGTGCTCACCCCTTCAGCCTTGGGCCTGCTGGACACGGTGCACCGCACCGGCAGCATGGCAGCTGCTGCGCGCGAGCTGGGCCTGGTGCCGAGCGCCGTGACCTACCGCGTGCGGCAACTTGAAGACGCGCTCGATGTGTTGCTGTTTGACCGCTCATCACGCCAAGCCAAACTGACGCAAGCGGGCAAAGAGCTGCTGCGCGAAGGCAATCGCCTGCTGGGCGAACTGGACGCGATTGCCAACCGCGTCAAACGCGTGGCCACAGGCTGGGAGCCGCAACTAACGCTGGCGGTAGACAGCATCATTTCGCGCCGCACCATCATGGAGCTGTGTGAGGCGTTTTTTGCCCTCAAGCCACCCACACGCTTGAAAATCAGGGAAGAAGCGCTGTCGGGTACCTTGCAGGCGCTGACGTCTGGTCAAGCCGACCTGGCCATCGGTGTGGCGCTGGAGCCCGACGCCAACAATGCTTTGCAAAGCAAGCTGCTGGGAAGCATCAAGTTTGTCTACGCAGTGGCCCCACAGCATGCGCTGGCCAGCGTCAGCGAACCGATCACCAGCGACATGATGCTGGCGCACCGGGTGGTGGCGGTGGCGGACTCGGTGCAACGCGGCGATGGCGTGACGATTGGCCTGCTGGGGGGACAAGACGTATTTACCGTGCCCGGCATGCTGGCCAAACTGGACGCGCAAATGCGCGGGCTGGGGGCTGGTTTTTTACCCGAATATCTGGCGCGGCCCTACATTGACACCGGCCGCCTGGTTGAAAAAAAAGTCACGGCCCCGCCACGCGTGCAGCGAGTCCGTTACGCCTGGCGCGGGAACGACGGCACATCAGGGCGCGCGCTGCAATGGTGGCTCAAGCAATTGGAAAG
>JBBAPP010000104.1:0-8209 GCA_040400775.1 Polaromonas sp.
GGGAGAGGGAGCAAGACGAAACCGTATCCGTATCCGTATCCGTATCCGTATCCGTCCCTCTCCCACATTCTGGAGAGGTCTAGGTATGGGGGCTCTCCCCGCACCCCAAACAAATCAAATCCAGAAAGCCACCATGAAACAACTGACTGAAGCCTATATCGTCGCCGCCACGCGCACGCCGATTGGCCGTTCGCATCGCGGGTTTTTCCGCAACACCCGGCCTGACGATTTACTCGTCAACGCACTGCGCGCCGCGTTAGCACAAGTACCCACGCTGGACCCCACAGCCATTGAAGACATCATCTGCGGCTGCGCCATTCCTGAAGGCCCGCAGGGCCTGAACATTGCGCGGATTGGCGCTGTGCTGGCCGGCCTGCCGACCAGCGTGGGCGGTGTCACTGTCAATCGTTTTTGCGCATCAGGCCTGTCGGCCGTGCAGATGGCAGCGGACCGCATTCGTGTGGGTGAAGCCGAGGTCATGGTGGCAGCGGGCGTTGAAAGCATGAGCATGGTGCCGATGTCGGGTAACTCGCCGTCCTTGTCGCCCGCCATGTTTGCGAACGACGAAAACATCGGCATCGCCTACGGCATGGGCCTGACCGCCGAAAAGGTCGCACAGCAATGGAAAGTTTCGCGTACCGCACAAGACGAGTTTGCTTATGCGTCGCACATGAAGGCGCTCAAAGCGCAGCAAGCGGGTGAGTTCACGAATGAAATCACGCCGGTTGAAGTGACTGACCGCACAGCCAATTTAGAGACTGGCGAGGTCACTGCAACCACCCGCACGGTGAGCCTGGACGAAGGCGCACGGCCAGACACCACGCTGGATGGCTTGGCCAAACTCAAAACTGTTTTTGCGGCTCGCGGCTCCGTCACGGCGGGTAACAGCTCGCAAACCTCTGATGGCGCAGGTGCGCTGATTTTGGCCAGTGAAAAAGCCGTCAAGCAATTTGGCCTCAAGCCACTGGCGCGCTTTGTCAGCTACGCCGCCAAGGGCGTACCGCCGCACATCATGGGCATCGGCCCGATTGAGGCGATACCCGCTGCGCTGGGCTACGCAGGTCTGAAGCAGGACGACATCGACTGGTTTGAACTGAACGAGGCTTTTGCCGCGCAGTCCCTGGCCGTCATGAACACGCTGGGGCTGGACCCGTCCAAAGTCAACCCGATGGGCGGCGCGATTGCCCTCGGCCATCCGCTGGGCGCAACCGGTGCCATCCGTGCGGCCACCGTCATCCATGCGTTGCAACGCCATCAGCTGAAGTACGGCATGGTCACCATGTGCGTCGGTATGGGGCAGGGTGCTGCGGGTATTTTTGAGCGGGTTTGAGGCTTAAAAACCTGTCAACCAGCTGAAATCATCAAAAAACGCCTTTTTAGGTATGTTTTAGGCCTGTAGACCAATAGATTAGGGCGTAACTAGCTATCAATTATGTAGCTCTCAAAATGTGTCAGCGTCGCCTTTTTGACTGCCTGTCCTCCCGCATTCAAGCATACTTGCGGCATGACCCCTCATCCTTTTGACCAGGCGCTGCATCTGACGGCAGCTGGTGCACCCAACAATTACCGGGGTGCGACCAGCCCCGCCTACTGGAACATGGTTGGGCCTTTTGGTGGCTACACGGCGGCCTTGGCGATACGTGCCGTCCTGCAGCACCCGGCGTTGCTGGGTGAGCCAGTCGCCTTGACGGTCAATTACGCAGGCGCAACAACTGAAGGCCCGTTCAGCATCACGGCCACGCCTGCGCGTACCAACCGTTCGACCCAGCACTGGGTGATTGCCATAAGTCAGACCAACGCGGCAGGTGAACCAGAGGTTGCCATGACAGCCAGCATCATGACGGCGCTGCGCCGGGACACCTGGCATGCCAATGACGCGCCTATGCCTGTGGTGCCCGAACTCAGTGCCGCTGTCAAAGACCGCCGCGACGACGCGCCTGCATGGCTTGAGCGCTACGACATGCGCTTTGTGCACGGCAGCATTCCCACGCCATTCGATGGCCGCGAAGCCAGCAGCCTGACGCAGCTCTGGATGCGTGACGAGCCACCACGCCCGCTGGACTTTGCCTCACTGACAGCTATGGCCGATGTGTTCTACCCCCGCATCTGGCTGCGCCGTGCCACCCGTGTGGCTGCGGGCACGGTGTCGATGACCACCTACTTTCATGCCAGCCAGGCGCAGCTGTCTGAAGTGGGCACGGGCTACCTGCTGGGACAAGCGCAGGCCCAGGCCTTTCGCCACGGTTTTTTTGACCAGACGGCGCAGTTGTGGTCTGAAGCCGGCACGCTGCTGGCGACCAGCATGCAACTGGTTTACTACAAGCAATAGCTGTGGCTCCAGCGCTTTAAACTCACAACACTTCACCAGGACAAGCATGACCACATCTTCCATTCCAGAAATCCTCACCCACCTCGACGCCGGCGTATTGACGCTGACCATCAACCGCCTGGACAGAAAAAATTCCATCACTGCTGCGATGTACGCCGCCATGGCCGATGTGCTGGCTGCCGCTGAAACTGACAGCAGCGTGCGCGCCCTGGTGATTCAGGGCCACGAAACGATTTTTTCAGCAGGCAATGACATCAGTGACTTTTTAAACAAACCGCCATCGACGGGTGAGGCACCGGTATTTCGCTTTTTGAACGGCATCAGCACTTTTTCAAAGCCCGTCGTGGCAGCAGTTTGCGGCCCGGCGGTCGGTATTGGCACCACCCTGCTGCTGCACTGCGATTTGGTTTACGCCGGCGACAACGCGGCTTTTTCGATGCCGTTTGTCAATTTGGGGCTCTGCCCAGAAGCTGGCTCCAGCCTGCTGGTTCCGCAATTGATGGGTTACCCGCGCGCGGCTGAGGCACTGCTGTTGGGTGAACCCTTCAGCGCTGAAACCGCTTTGGAAATGGGTTTGATCAACCGCATCGTACCGCCTGCGGAGGTCAGTGCTTTGGCCCAACAGCAGGCTCGCAAGCTGGCTGCCAAGCCACTGTCATCGGTGATTGAAACCAAGCGACTGATGAAAAAAGGCAATACCAGCGTGGTGGCAGAACGCATGGCAGAAGAGGCTGCTAGCTTTGGGCGCATGCTCAGTGAGCCTGCCGCGCGTGAGGCTTTTACCGCCTTCATGCAAAAGCGCAAACCTGATTTTTCAAAGGTGTGATCTGGCGCTAAACAGAAACTTTAAAGCCTTTTCATTAAAGATTTAGCCGTTTTACCAAATAGATATGGGCGTAAGATGCTCCTGATAATATAGCAAATTAGACGTGACGCAGCGATGGCAAACCAATGCCGGCTGCGTCAAATCCGCCATCGACAGCCAGCACCTGGCCGTTGATATAGCTGGCCGCCGGGCTGCATAAAAAGCCCACGCTTTGCGCAATTTCTTCAGGCGTGCCGTAGCGCGCCAGCGGAATCGCGTCGGCGTAGTCTGCGCGAATCGCTGCGCTGTGGACCTTCTTGGCCATGTCGGTATCCACCGGGCCGGGTGCGATGGCATTGACGCGGATGCCCATATTGCCGAGTTCTACCGCCTGCTGCTTGGTCAGGTGAATGATGGCGGCCTTGCTGGTGCCGTAGGCCACCCGCAGCGCACTGGCCCGCAGCCCTGAGATCGACGCGATGTTGACCACTGTCCCATAGCCGCTTGCAGTTTTGGCATTTTTCAGCATCACGGGTGCAGCCGCTTGGGTACATAAAAAAACACCATCCAGATTGACAGCCATGACCTGCCGCCATTCGTCAAAGCTGTGCTCCAGCAGGGGTTTGAAAACAGCCACCCCTGCATTGTTGACGAGTGCGTCAATGCGGCCAAAGTGGCTGCATATCGTCGCCATCGCGGCGTCGACATCTGCCGGGCTGGCGACGTCACAGTGCAGCGCCAGTATGCGTGAAGACTGGTGCAGGTCGCTCAGTGCAGCGCTGGCTTTTTGCAGTTCTGGCTGGTCAATGTCCAGCATCGCCACTCGGTAGCCGTGCACCAAAAACCATTCAGCGCATGCCAGGCCAATGCCACGTGCCGCACCAGTGATGATAGCGACGGGTTGTCCTGCGGGGTCGGTTGTCATGAAGTGTGTTCCAAGTGTTGGGCCTGATGGTCTGCCAGCTGCTTGGCCGTGCGGCGCGGCGCTTTGGCTAACTTGCCATCCAGTGTTTCCATATTTGCCATTAAAAACGCTTCACTGCTGCTGAGCAACTGGCCGTACAGCGCTTCGCACAGCTGACGCGCCCGCAGGCCTGACCAGCTGGTGGGCAGCAGCGCTTGCGGCAAATTGGGGTCACGCAGCAGCACCTTGCGGTATTCGTGAATCAGCAGGGTGCGGACAAAAAAAGCTTCCGCCTGGCTCAGACTTGCGGCATGTTGCAGCACCGGTTCAAACTGTGAAACAAACTGCTTGAAGGCTGCCTCAACCTGGTCGAGTTTGAAGACGCTCTGCATCACGGTTTGTAGTGGCTTGCTTGAATAAGTGGCAATGCTTTCAGCGCTCAATACCACTACTTTGTCATCCGCTTTTGCCGTATCGATGATTTCTTTGAGCGACGCGTGGCTGGCGTGCGGATGCGCAAAGACGTTCGGCGACAGCTCGCCAAAGCCTTCCCAGCGCAGCTCGCGCTTCAAGTGCAGCCGTGCGCTGGCGGGCAGGCCGGCACCCAAAATGGCCAGTGTCCAGCGCCCATCCCAGTGTTTCAATGTGAAGTCGTAAATCCGCCGCTCGGCATGTTGCACGCGCTGCAAACCTGCATCCGACAAGCTGTAAAAGCTGCGCCTGCCCCATCGTGTGCAGGTCAACCAGTCATCAGCCGCCAAACGAAACGCGCTGGTGCGCACCAGCCGGGCTGACAGGCCAAACAGTTCGGCAAGCTCAATCAAACTGCCCAGCCACACGGCTTGGCCGCGCCCTGCGATGACGTCGCCATAAATGGTGATCAACACCGAGTTGGCGCGCAGCACCAAACCACGCCGCAGTTTGGCAATGGCTGGTGAAATCTTGCGTTCAGTCACTACGCAAAAAATTAAAAGTGATACATAAAATTTGATTGTACGAATCTTTTTGTATCAGTATTATCTGAATTCCTCAATTATTGGATTCGCCATGTACGCGCAACTTGTTGAAACCGGTACCAAAGGTGTGAAAACGCTTGCGCAAATGCCGCCCCAAGAACGCGCGTGGCAAGAAAAAATCAACGCCGGTATCAAGGTTGAACCGAAAGACTGGATGCCTGATGCGTACCGTAAAACGCTGGTGCGGCAAATCTCCCAGCACGCGCATTCTGAATACGTCGGCATGCTGCCGGAAGCGAACTGGATTGGCCGTGCCCCCACGCTCAAGCGTAAAGCCATTTTGTTGGCCAAGGTGCAGGACGAGGCGGGCCATGGCCTGTACCTGTACAGCGCGGTTGAAACACTCGGCGTGACGCGCGATGCGGTGTACCGCGACCTGCTCTCAGGCAAAGCCAAATATTCCAGCATCTTCAATTACCCCACGCTCACTTGGGCCGACATGGGCGCAATTGGCTGGCTGGTCGATGGCTCAGCGATCGTCAACCAGGTGCCAATTTGCCGCTGCTCTTACGGGCCGTATGCGCGCGCCATGGTGCGGGTGTGCAAGGAGGAGTCGTTCCACCAGCGCCAGGGCTTTGACATCATGGTCGCCCTGTGCAAGGGCACGCCGGCACAAAAGGCCATGGCGCAAGATGCCCTGAATCGCTGGTGGTGGCCGTCGATTGCCATGCACGGCCCGGCAGATGAAGCGTCCGTCAACAGCGCGCAGTCAATGGCCTGGAAGATAAAACTCAACAGCAACGACGAGCTGCGGCAAAAGTTCATCGACCAGACGGTGCCACAAATCGAGTTTTTAGGGCTTGAATTGCCTGACCCTGATTTGAAGTGGAATGAAGCGCGTGGCCACTACGACTATGGACAGATCGACTGGGTTGATTTTTTTAACGTCGTCAAAGGCAAAGGTCCGTGCAATGAAGAGCGACTGGCCGCCCGCAACAAAGCCTGGGACGACGGTGCCTGGTTTCGCGAGGCATTGACAGCGCATGCTGACAAGCAGGACGCCGAACTTTTAAAACAGGCCGCATGACATGACGGAGGCTACAACACCACGCGAATGGCCGATGTGGGAAGTGTTCATTCGCAGCCAGCACGGACTGGCGCACAAGCATGTGGGTAGCCTGCACGCAGCTAATTCTGAAAGCGCTCTGCAACACGCACGCGACGTGTACACCCGTCGCAACGAGGGCGTGAGCATCTGGGTGGTGCGAGCCTCCGACGTGGTGGCCAGCTGCCCAGACGACAAAGCCGCGCTGTTTGACCCAGCGCAAAGCAAGGTCTTCAGGCACCCGACGTTTTTCCCCACGCCAGATGGCGTGCAGCATATTTAAACCGTATGGCTGCCAAATTTGAATACTTGCTGCGGCTGGGTGACAACTGCTTGATACTGTCGCAGCAGCTGTCAGCTTGGTGCGGACACGGCCCGGCGCTGGAAGAAGACCTGGCATTGACCAACACGGCGCTGGACTTGCTGGGCCAGGCGCGTTTGTGGCTGTCGTATGCGGGCGAAGTAGAGGCAAACGGGGTAGCTGGCGCGGGCCGTGACGAGGATGCATTGGCCTACCACCGTGATGCCCATGAATTTCGGAACCTGCTGATCGTGGAGCAGCCCAACGGTCATTACGGCAACACCATCGCCCGCCAATTTTTGTTTGATGTGTGGCACCAGCAGTTGCTGGCCGGGCTGTGCCAATCCAGCGATGACCGTATCGCCGAGATTGCGCAAAAGTCAGTGAAAGAGGTGCGTTATCACGTTGAGCGTTCGGCTGGCCTGATGGTGGCGCTGGGCGACGGTACCGCGCTGGGCCGTGCGCGCATGCAGGGAGCCATTAACAAACTGTGGCCCTACGCGCATGAGTGGTTTGACTCTGATGCGGTAGATGACCAATGTGCCCGAGAGGGTTTGTGTCCGGCGGCCAGCAGTCTGTCTGGCCCTTGGCACAAGAGCGTGAAGGCGGTGCTTGAGCGCGCCACCCTCACCATGCCTGAGGGCGCAGGTCACCAGACAGGCGGCAAGCGTGGTGTGCATTCCGAGCATTTGAGCCACCTGCTGGTGCCCCTACAGGTGCTACAGCGCACGCACCCAGGGGCCCAGTGGTGAGCGTGGTTTCAAACCCTGTGAGTCAGGAAATATTGCTAGTCTGGCTGGGCCAGGTCATGGACCCTGAAGTGCCTGTGGTGTCGATAGTGGACCTGGGCATATTACGCGATGTGCAATGGCTGGGCTTGCCCGAAGACACCTGTATTGTCACTGTCACGCCCACTTACTCTGGCTGCCCCGCGACGGAAGTGATTGCACAGTCGATTCGCGACGCTTTGGCTGCACGCGGTGTTGGCAAGGTTGAAGTACGTACCCAGCTCGCACCCGCCTGGACGACGGACTGGATGACGACCCAGGGGCGGGACGCCCTGCGCGCTTACGGCATTGCGCCGCCAGCCGCTTGTGCGCCAAGTTCCGACGGCAGCCTGGCCATCAACATCAGTGCGCTTACGACATCCCAAGTGGTTGTGCCCTGTCCGCAGTGCGATTCGCGCAAGACGCGTTTGCTGTCGCAGTACGGTTCAACCGCCTGCAAGGCGCTGTACCAGTGCAACAGTTGCCGGGAGCCGTTTGACTACTTCAAGCCGCATTGATCAAGGCACAGATTTGACTGCCCATTCATTTCACAGCCTCAGCGTGTCAAGCGTTCAGGCGCTGACCCGTGACAGCATGGCCATCACGTTTGATGTGCCGGAGCACTTGCAGGGCGCCTTTGTGTTTGTCGCAGGGCAGTACCTGACCTTGCGGGCGGTCATTAACGGGCAAGAAGTTCGGCGCTCGTACTCCGTCTGTTCAGCCGTGCAGGACAATTGCCTGCGCGTAGCCATTAAAAAAGTTGCGGGCGGCGTATTCAGTCATTGGGCTACAGACCATTTATTGCCTGGTTCGCCAATCGACGTGCTGCCGCCGCAAGGTCACTTTCATATGCCACTCGTGCCCGATGTTGCTCGCCACGTGGTGGCCTTTGCAGCGGGTAGCGGCATCACGCCGATGCTGGCCATCATTAAAACCATGTTGATCGCCGAGCCGCTTTTGCGTGTCACGCTGGTGTACGGCAATCGATCGTCCAGCGCGGTGATGTTCAAGGAGGAACTGGAAGACCTGAAAGACACCTTTC
>JBBAPP010000105.1:0-8205 GCA_040400775.1 Polaromonas sp.
GACAAGGTGATGGTCTGCGTGTCGGGCGGTAAAGACAGCTACGCCATGCTGGACATTTTGCTGAAACTGCAAAAGCGCGCGCCCATTAATTTCAGTCTGATTGCCGTCAATTTGGACCAAAAGCAGCCTGGTTTTCCGGAGCACATCCTGCCTGACTACCTGACCAAACTGGGCGTGCCCTTTCATATTGAAAACCAGGACACCTACAGTATCGTCAAACGCGTGATCCCCGAAGGTAAAACCCTGTGCTCGCTATGCTCGCGCTTGCGGCGCGGCATTTTGTACCGCGTGGCGGGCGAGCTGGGTGCCACCAAAATCGCGCTCGGTCACCACCGCGACGACATGTTGCAAACGTTTTTCCTGAACATGTTTTTTGCTGCCAAGCTCAAAGGCATGCCGCCCAAACTGGTCAGCGACGATGGCAAAAATATTGTGATTCGCCCGATGGCTTATGTGCCTGAAAAAGACCTGAGCCGCTGGGCCGCTGTGCAAAACTTCCCCATCATCCCCTGCACACTGTGCGGCAGCCAGGAGAATTTGCAACGCAAGCAAGTGGGTAATATGCTGCGTGAATGGGACAAGAAATTTCCGGGCCGGATAGAAAACATGTTCAATGCCCTGCAAAACATCGTCCCCTCGCATTTGATGGACGGCAAGCGGCATGATTTCAAAGGTATCAAAACCACGGGTGCTCCTGATGCTGATGGCGACAAGGCGTTTGATGCGGATGCGTTCAGTAATTCCTTGACCACAGAAATGCCACGCCAGTCAGTGATCAAAATACAGTCTGTTTAAGCGCTTCAGACGTTTTACACCATTAAATCGAGCGATTGACTCTATGTTGCGGGCGCAATCAGCTATTATTTTAATAGCATATTTATTTTTAACGGCATGCTCGGGTATGCGCGTGGTTGACAGCGATGTAACCGCCTTTTCAGCCTGGACATCCGCCCCACCGGTGCCCGGCACGCGCTACACATTTGAACGTCTGCCGTCTCAGCAGTCAGCCAACGCGCAGCAAGACCGGATCGAAGCGCTGGCAACCACCAGCTTGTCAAAAGTCGGCATGGCATTGAGCCCACTTGACGCCAGGTACAGCGTACAGGTTTTGCTGGTCACTGACAGGGTGCAGCGTTACCCTGAGCCGGGCTTCGGCTTTGGCGGGCCTGGGATGTCCATCGGCGGTGGTAGCCGGGTTACGTCGATAGGTTTGGCCTTTCCCATCGGTTTTGGTGATGCGTATTACAAGCGCACGGTGGGTGTTGTGATGCGTGAGCTGGCCAGCCAAAAAGTGGTGTTTGAAAGCCGTGCCATGCACGACGGCCCGTGGGGCGATACGTTTGCTGTGTTGCCCGCGATGCTGGATTCAGCGCTGTTGGGCTTTCCGCAGCCGCCTGCCGGCACCAGAAAAATTAAAGCGGAGATCCCTCGATGATGAATAAGTTGGCACTGCTAGAAATTCAGTTTTTCGGGATGAAGTACAAGCCGCCCAGCGCGCAGGGCACCGGAATACACTGGTGTG
This sequence comes from Polaromonas sp., assembly GCA_040400775.1. Lineage (GTDB taxonomy): Bacteria > Pseudomonadota > Gammaproteobacteria > Burkholderiales > Burkholderiaceae_C > Polaromonas. Next base: position 1,523 of record JBBAPP010000105.1, read on the forward strand.
CATGAGGATTGTGGGCACCGCCGGATGCCACGCGTTCGCTAACGCTGAGTGCAGCAATTCGCCCAAAAAATGAATTTATAAATGTGCCAATAATGATCCTAGAAACAGCAGTTGGATGCGCCCGAGGAGGGTGCTGTGCCCGGCGTGTCCAGCAAGGCATGACGACGCTGCGGGCTCTTGCCCGCAAGGAGGATCAACGCGGCTGGGCGCGTTGGGCGTGGTGCCATTGGGTGCGTAGCGGGGTCACCCAAACGGTGAGCGGCCAGCAGGAGGAAAAAGTGCGTATGCATGCGGTCTGTGAGATGTTTACCAGCGGTCAACTGCTGTTTTTAGGATGATTGATCCAACCCGCATCATCGCCATCCGCCATGGTGAAACCAGCTGGAATGTCGATACCCGTATTCAGGGTCAGTTGGACATTCCCCTCAGCCCGACTGGCCGCTGGCAGGCTGAGCGCTTAGCGCATGCATTGCGAGACCAGCCCATCACAGCCATTTACGCCAGCGACTTGACCCGAGCCTGGGAAACAGCACAGTACCTGAGCCGGGCAACAGGCGTGGCATTGACCAAAGAAATCGGCCTGCGCGAACGCGGTTTTGGTGACTTTGAAGGTAAGACATTTGCTGAAATTGAGGTGCTGCTGCCTGAGCAATCGCTGCGCTGGCGCACGCGGGACCCGGAGTTTTCACCCGCAGGTGGCGAAACTCTGCTAGCCCTGCGGGCCCGGGTGCTTGACACTGCGCAGCGCTTGGCAGCGCTACACCCCGGCGAGCAAATTGCCCTGGTAGGCCACGGCGGTGTGATGGACGTGCTGTACCGCGCGGCCACCCGGCTGGATATTCAAGCCCCGCGGACCTGGGCACTGGGCAACGCGGCCATCAACCGCCTGCTCTGGACACCCGAGGGCTTTACTTTGGTGGGCTGGGCCGACACGCAACATTTAGACGATGACGTGCTGGACGAAACGGCGGGCTGACCTTGAACCCCCTTATCGGCCAATCCGTCCATGCCATCGACACCCCTGCACTGGTGGTGGATCTGGACATGATGGAGCGCAACCTGCGCAGCATGGCGGCTTTTGCTGAAGCGCATCACGTGATGCTCAGGCCACACGCCAAAATGCACAAGAGCGCCGAGCTGGCCAAGCTGCAAATGGCAGCCGGTGCCGTCGGCGTGTGTGTGCAAAAAACATCCGAGGCCGAAGCGCTGGTCGCAGGCGGCGTTCACAATATCTTTATCAGCAATGAGGTAATAGCGCTGCACAAGCTGGCGCGTGTTGCCGCGCTGGCCCGCGTGCTAGCGCCGCTGGGCGGCAAGCTGGCCATTTGCGTTGATAGCATGGAAGGCATCAAGCGCCTGGCTGCTTGCATGAACCAGGGCCGTCTTACGTCCAGTATCGCGTCCTCAATTGATGTTTTCATTGAACTCAATGTGGGGCATAAGCGCTGCGGTATTGCGCCAGGCATTGCGGCCGTGGCGCTGGCAGTCGAAATCCGCAAGCACCCGGCTTTGAACTTTGCAGGCCTGCAGGCTTACCACGGCAAGGCGCAGCATATGCGCAGTCCAGCTGAGCGTCGGGATGCAATTTTGAGCGCCATCAAGGCGGTACGCCATACCCGCGATCTCATCGAGGGCGTTGGTATCAAAGTAGGGCTGGTGACAGGGGCAGGCACCGGCACAGCACCGCTTGAAGCCGCCAGCAAGCTGTACGGCGAGCTGCAAGCCGGTTCATATTTATTCATGGATGCAGACTACGCGGCCAACCAGCCAGCCGCAGGCCAGCCGCGCTTCAAACACGCGCTGTTTGTCAAAACCCAGGTCATCAGCGTGCATGCTGGGCATGTCGTCTGTGATGCAGGCCACAAGAGCCACGCGATTGATTCAGGCTTGCCCAAAGTGCACGCCTTCAGCAGCCGCAGCGAGCTGGTGTATTCAAACGGCGGCGATGAGCACGGCGTTGTGAAGCCCGCAGAAGGCAGCACACGCCTGCCCAGCCTGGGCAGCATACTGTGGCTGATACCCGGGCACTGCGACCCAACAGTGAACCTGCACAACGTGATGGTTGGCGTGCGTGGCGGCTTACGCAAAGGGGTGGTCGAGCGCATCATCACGGTCGATGCGCGCGGCGCGTTGACCTGAGCTAAGTCAACAGCACGTTGCCCATGAACTATGGGAATAGTTCGTTTCCATTCACGGGCGGCGCAACCCCCAAATGCCGATACGCCGCTAGCGTGGCAATGCGCCCACGTGGGGTCCGCTGCAAATAGCCTTGCTGAATGAGGTACGGTTCAATCACGTCTTCAATCGTGTCGCGCTCCTCGCCAATGCTGGCAGCAATGTTGTCCAGCCCCACCGGGCCACCATCGAAGCGGTGAATCACGCATTCAAGCAGTTTGCGGTCCATCACGTCAAAGCCCTGCGGGTCAACGTCGAGCATGGCGAGTGCTTTGTTGGCGATGTCTAAAGTGATCTCGCCTTGGCCTTTGACATCTGCAAAATCGCGTACACGGCGTAGCAGCCGGTTGGCAATCCGCGGCGTGCCGCGCGAGCGACGGGCAATCTCGAACCCACCTGCATCATCGGTCGGTACATTCAGCAGCCCCGCGCTGCGCCGCACAATGCGGGCGAGCTCTTCAGCGGAATAAAACTCCAGCCGCGCCACAATGCCAAAACGGTCACGCAGCGGGTTGGTCAACATGCCGGCACGGGTGGTGGCACCGACCAGCGTGAAGGGCTGCAAATCAAGTTTGATGCTGCGCGCCGCCGGGCCTTCGCCAATCATGATGTCGATCTGGTAGTCCTCCAGCGCCGGGTACAAAATCTCTTCGACCACCGGGCTGAGGCGGTGAATTTCGTCGATGAACAGCACATCGTTTTTTTCAAGATTCGTCAGCAGCGCCGCCAGGTCTTTTGGTTTTTCAAGCACTGGGCCGCTGGTTTGCCGCATGTTCACACCCAACTCATGGGCAATGATGTGGCTGAGCGTGGTTTTGCCCAAACCCGGCGGGCCAAACAGCAGCACATGGTCAAGCGCCTCGCTGCGCTTTTTGGCTGCACCAATAAAAATCTCCAGCTGCTCACGTACCTTGGTCTGGCCCACATAGTCGTCAAACAGCTTGGGGCGCAGGGCGCGTTCAATCGCTTCTTCTTTGGGAGAGTCCGGCGCGGCAGAGATAACGCGCCGTGACGGCGGCAGGTCAGCCAGGTTGAAGTCGTCGGTTTGGATGGTCATTCTGATCTCGCTCCAAACTCTTGTCCTAACGGTGCAGAAACAACCATCTCAGGAAACTTGCTCAGTTCAATACTTAAATCGATGATTAACTTATTAAAACTTGGCGATTTAGGGGGGTCTAAGTAAAGATGCGGAGAAATACGGACAGCCCATTCATATTTATCTGCGCCAGAAACTTTTTTCGGATCAATGCTCAAAGCCGCGGCTAATTTTTCCCATGCGCCTACAACTGCGTCGGGCTCTATATTTCTAAGTATTTGCTTCTTCAATCCTTTTGGGTAGGCAAGTTGTAATGCAGCAATATCAGCGATGAACCAACTCTCCGTTTCCTCTACCGCAAGGCAAAATAGTACTCTGGGCTTAATTGGCAATTGAGCCAGCATGCTTTTTAAATCAGCAGCTAGTTGCATCGGTGGGGTGTCATCGGCATCGACAACAACCAAAACCAAAGCATCAAGAAAAGATTTTCCGTATCCAATAAGTTTTGCAGGCAATTGATCCAGCAATCCGCGATGCTTCGGGTCTGGTTTGCTTAGGAGCTTGACGGGAAGCTTGCCTTTTCCCTTGTGCGCATGCACGCGGAAATGAACATCCTCTACAAGTCCAAATTTTCGCTGCAATGCCTCTTTAATGGCAGGCGCATCAGATTTACCTTCAACCAGCACCTCTAACAAAATCATGGGTTACCGATTCCAAAGTGATTGCTGTACCAGAGACTTCCCATTGGAATACCCTCGTCAAACAACTGCTGTACGCCCGGAAGATCCGCAGCTCGCGTCAGACTTGAATAACCGTCCGATTGTTTTTCTAATATCCAAACCTCGCTGGGGGTCAGCGCATCTACAAAGTTTGGCGAATGGGTGGTTACCAACACCTGCGGACCACGCGCTCGCATAGCAAGAGCTTGAAGTTCATTTGCAAGCAAATCCAGTAGCTGATGATGTAAACCGTTTTCCGGCTCTTCAATTCCAATAAATGGCGCGGGGTCAGGGTCTTCCATCAACAGCATGTAGGCCAGCAGCTTTAAAGAGCCATCGCTCATGTCCTGTTGATAAAAGGGTTTGTCGTAGCCTTTGGCGTGAAATTCAAGTAATAAACGGCCATCAGGCGCTTTGGCTGATCCAATGGCCTCAAGTCCAGGAATTTTGGTAGCAATCCAATCGAGTGCCTTTTTAAAGTTTACAGGTTGCTGGCGCTCGATAAATTGCAAGTACTTTGCCAAGTTATCACCACGTCGATTTAAATGCGGCTCCGCACCTGCCATCGGCTGCGATCGCGCCAGTTCGGGAACGAAATAGGACAAGTACCAGCCGCCTAGAAAGGAACGGAACTGGCTAATCCGTGGATGATCCACCAGCGTACCGAGAGTCGATATGCCCAAGACCTGTCTGTCGCTCATCGCAATGGTAGAGCGTTCTTTGCCTTCAACGCCCTCCACCTCCTCTGCCGACCAAGCAAAGCCGTTTCCGTTGGTTAATTCTAAGAAAGAATATGGCTGACCATTGCTTTTACCGATTCGTCGTTGCCGAAGGCGTTCGTAAACAACCGTTGCACGTCCTTTTTTATCAAGGTCAATATGAAGGCTATAACTAATAGGACGTTCGCCTTTGACTTGCCTATATCGAATCTCAAATTGAATTGGACCAATCGCACCCAAGGTACGCAAGCGCTCAAAGCCCCCACGGTGGGGTCTGTCGCAGGCGGCTTCCACACCATCGTTTAAGCAGTCACCGATAAAGCCAAAAACATCGAGCAGTGTCGATTTTCCAACTCCGTTAGCGCCTATAACGGCCATAAGTCTCGGCAATGCTTCTGGTTTTTGATTCTCAAATGTTTTGCCGAGTGTCACGTCTTTCAAACTGCGATAGTTCTGTATTCGAATACCTTCAAGAATGGCCATACATCCGCCTTTGTTAATTACTTTGCCAAAGCCTTTAAAGCCCACTTAATCCCATCAGACACCCCAATATCCTTGGGCAAGGCTTTCAGCGCCAGCGCCGCATCGCGGTCGCTGTAGCCCAGAGCTACCAACGCTTGCAAGATGTCGGACTGGCTGTCGTTGCTGATACTCACATTCACACCGATGTCTGCGCCCAGCTTGCCTTTGAGTTCCAGCAGCAAACGCTCGGCGGTTTTTTTGCCTATGCCTGGCACCTTGATGATGCGGCCAGGCTCTTGCAGGGTGACGGCCTGGGCGAGCTCTTCAACACTCAGGCCGCTCAGCACGCTGAGCGCAGTGCGCGGGCCGACGCCGGATATTTTGATGAGCTGGCGGAAAGCTGAACGCTCGGTCGATGTGGCAAAACCGTACAAAATTTGCGCGTCTTCTCGGACCACAAAATGGGTCAGCAGGCTGACTTTTTCACCCAACCCAGGCAGGTTGTAAAAGGTACTCATGGGTACCAGCAGCTCGTAACCCACGCCATTGCAGTCCACCAAAATTTCGGGGGGGTTTTTTTCAGCCAATAGGCCTTGAATTCGTCCAATCATGGGGCCATGTTATCAGTCGCCCCTTGGACGCAATATCAGTGGACAATCGCAGATCAAACTTTTTCAGGACACCCCCAACCTTGATCCTCCGCCACACCTTCACGCCGCCCAATAACACCCGTATGGGCCACCTGTGTGGGCCGATGGATGCGCATATTCGCAGCATCGAAGTCGGCCTGGACGTGAAGATTGCGCACCGCTTTGAGCAGTTCAAGATTGACGGCACCAAGGCGCGCGCCACGCAGGCACTTGAAGTATTGCAGGCGCTGTATGAAATGGCGCAGCGGCCGATTGCCGAGGAAACTGTGCAGTTGATGATGTCTGGCGACACCGCCTTAAAGCATGCGCCTGACGGCGGCACCACGCTGACCACCCGACGCGCTGACCTGCGTGCCCGCACCGCCAACCAGGGCGCGTATTTGGAAAACATTGCCACGCACGACATCACCTTTGGCATTGGCCCGGCCGGTACAGGTAAAACTTATTTAGCCGTGGCCTGCGCGGTAGATGCGCTGGAGCGCAGCGCGGTGCAGCGCATCGTGCTGACCCGCCCGGCTGTGGAGGCAGGCGAGCGGCTGGGCTTTTTGCCGGGAGATTTAAGCCAAAAAGTCGACCCCTACCTGAGGCCGCTGTGGGACGCGCTGCACGAGCTGATGGGTTTTGAGCGGGTGCAAAAAGCCTTTGAGCGCCAACAAATTGAAATTGCGCCGCTGGCCTTTATGCGCGGCCGCACGCTGAACCATGCCTTTGTGATTTTGGACGAAGCACAAAATACCACGCCTGAACAGATGAAAATGTTTTTAACCCGCATCGGTTTTGGCAGCAAGGCGGTGGTGACGGGGGATGTGAGCCAGGTTGACTTACCGCGCACCCAGCTCAGTGGCTTGGTCGATGCCGAGCGAGTTTTGAAACGCGTGAATGGCATTGCCATCACGCGTTTGACAAGCAGCGATGTGGTGCG
>JBBAPP010000106.1:0-8204 GCA_040400775.1 Polaromonas sp.
GGAAGACGTGGAGCTGCTGCCCAAAGGCAGCTTTTTAAAGCTACTGCAAGACCACCAGGCCAACCCGCCCGCGCTGCAGGGCATGTTGCGCGCCCTGTGGATGGACATGGACCAAGGCGGCTTTAGTGCCGCGCTGTCAGCCCAAGTGCTGAAATTCAACGGCAAGCTGTTCAAGGAACCAACCAAAGACGGCTACAGCCTGCTATTAAATACGCAGCAAATAGCCCAACTAAGCCGTGCGGCGCAAGCCAACTGGCGAGAGGTTGAACCGGCCATCTTCGGCACCCTGCTAGAGCGTGCCCTCAGCCCCACCGAGCGCCACGCCCTGGGCGCACACTACACGCCGCGTGCTTACGTTGAGCGGCTGGTGCTGCCGACTGTGGTGGAACCCCTGCGCGCCGACTGGGCCAACACCCAAGCCGCCGCCGTGCTGCTGGCCAGCGAGGCGGCTGAGCTGACAGGCAAAGCGGCTGACGACAAAATGGCGCAGGCACGGGCTGAGCTAAAGCGCTTTCACCACCAGCTGTGCACCCTGCGCGTGCTCGACCCAGCCTGCGGCAGCGGCAACTTTTTATACGTCACGCTTGAGCATTTAAAGCGCCTTGAAGGCGAAGTGATCAATCAGCTTGAAGCCTTTGGCCAAACCCAAAGCACGCTGGGCCTGGAAGGCGAAACCGTTACCCCTCAGCAGCTGCTGGGCATAGAGCTGAACGAACGCGCCGCGGCTCTGGCCGAGCTGGTGCTGTGGATAGGCTACTTGCAGTGGCACATTCGCACACGCGGCAACAAAGCTGTGGCCGAGCCGGTGGTGCACGACTACGGCAACATTGAATGCCGTGATGCGGTACTGGCCTGGACGGATACTTATTTGGCTTACGACCCTGATGGCCAGTTGCTCAGCCGCTGGGACGGCAAAACCTTTAAAACCCACCCGGTGACGGGTAGCCAAGTGCCTGATGAAACTGCCCTGGTGCCGCAGTGGCGCTACATTCGGCCCACACAAGCCAAGTGGCCGACCGCTGACTTTATTGTCGGCAACCCGCCGTTTATTGGGGCCAGCACGCTACGTGCGACGCTGGGTGATGGCTATGTAGAAGCGCTGCGCAAGACCTGGCCTGAAGTGCCTGAGAGTGCGGACTTTGTGATGCACTGGTGGGCCAGATGCGCCCTGATGGTAAGCAGCGGCACAACCCGCCAGTTTGGTTTGATCACCACCAACAGCTTGCGCCAAACCTTTAACCGCCGCGTTGTTCAAGCCGCATTAGACAAAAACCTGCAACTGACCTACGCCATACCCGACCACCCGTGGGTAGACAGTGCCAACGGCGCAGCAGTGCGCATAGCGATGACGGTTGGCACAAGAGCCGCAGCAGCGAATTTGGGGTCGGATCCAAGGCCAAAGGCCGCAGGCTCAGACCCCAATTTCGCGGAACAAAGCGCGCCTGCCCGCCTGCTCACCCTGCTCAGCGAAACCACAGGCGACTTCGGCGAAGTAGATGTGACGCTGGCAGAACACAGCGGCATCATTCATGCGGATTTGACCGTCGGTGCGAATGTAGCTTCTACTGTGCAACTTGAAGCGAACGAAAACCTGAGCAACCGCGGCGTACAACTTTTCGGCGCAGGCTTTATCGTCACCGAAGAAGAAGCCACTGCATTCGGAATACAGCAATCACAAACCATCATCCGTGATTACCGGCATGGACGCGACCTGACCGATACCCCGCGCGGCGTAAAGGTCATTGATGCATTCGGTTTAACCGCTGTACAACTGCGTTCACAGTACCCAGCAATTTACCAATGGCTCCTTGAGCGAGTCAAACCTGAACGCGAGCAAAATAACCGTCCTAGCAGACGTGATAACTGGTGGTTGTTTGGCGAGACTAATCCAAAATTACGAAAACAGCTTGCTGGCCTGCCCCGCTACATCGCCACAGTAGAAACAGCCAAACACAGAACCTTTCAATTTGTGAACTCAAGCATCCTGCCCGACAACATGCTTGTAGCAATTGCAAGCAAAGATGCATTTCACCTAGGGGTACTTTCCAGTCAAACACACGCATCATGGGCTTGGGCAAACGGCGGCTCCCTTGGCATGTACGTTGGCAATGTCCGCTACAACAAATCCCGCTGCTTCGAAACCTTCCCCTTCCCAGCCGAGGGCACTTGCTTAACCCCAGCCCTGACTGAAAAAATCGCCGCTCTAGCCGAGCAAATCGACGCCCACCGAAAACGCCAGCAAGCCGCTAACCCCGGCCTGACGCTGACCGGCATGTACAACGTGCTCGAAGCCCTCAAAACTGGCCGCGAGCTGACAGCCAAAGAAAAGACCATCCACACCCAGGGCCTGGTCGGCGTGCTGAAAGAGTTGCATGACGAACTCGACACCGCCGTGCTGCAAGCCTATGGATGGAGCGACCTGACCCTTCGACAGGCTCAGGGCGAACGGGGTAGCGACGAACTGCTGACCCGATTGGTAGCGCTAAACGCCGAGCGCGCTGCAGAGGAAAAAACTGGAAAAGTCCGCTGGTTGCGGCCTGAGTTTCAAAACCCAGCATTCAAAGCCAGCCAGCAGACACTATCAAAACAGGAGCTGCTTGCGCCTGGATTCATTGGGCTACAGGCCAATTTGATACCTGAAAACGACCAAAAACCAACCAAAACTGGCAAAAATGACCTCAAAACTTCGCCAAACCCCTGGCCCAGCACCTTGCCAGCCCAGGTCAGCGCCACAGCCCAACTGCTGTCCAGCGCAAGCGCCGCCCTGAGCCTGCCAGACATAGAAGCCAGCTTCAAAGGCAAAGGCCCGTGGAAAAAGGGCCTGCCGCGCATTCTGGAAACACTGGAAGCCCTGGGCCGGGCGCGGCGTGAGGAAACACGGGGCATTGAGGGCTGGCGGGCGCTGTGACCGGGTAGGTCGGGTGACCAACAGCCCCATACAATGCAAAGTGAAAGTCACCAAGGAGTTTTTTATGGGAACGTCAGACCTTCAAGCGATATTTGCCTTAAGCCCCGCTGAGCGCATAGAGCTGGCTGAAGACCTGTGGGACAGCGTAGCCCTTGAGGCGGCAGGGCAGCCACTCAAAGCCCATGAAATAGCCGAGATTGAAAAGCGCTTGGCCGAGCACGCCGCCAACCCGCAAGATGTTGTTCCCTGGAGTACGGTCAAAGCCAATTTGAAAATCGCGTAGTCGATTCGATGCGCAATATTGTCTTTCGTGCAAGTGCCAATGCTGAATTGGTCGCAGCAAAAACCTGGTACGACCAGCAGCGTCAAGGCTTGGGTGACGAGTTTGCACGCAGCCTGGAATCAGCGGTTAACCGCGTAGCACGCAATCCCTTCGCAGCACCTGCCGTGCACAAAGACGTTCGACGTGTTTTGTTGAAACGCTTTCCATATTCTGTTTTTTTATGTCGCCGATGGCGATAGCTTGCTGGTGTTAAGTTGCCTGCATACCAGACGCTCTGCAATTGATTGGTCTAAAACCTCATCCAAAGAGTAGTTTTTTGCTCATAAATCAGGAGCTGCTTGCGCCTGTATCTATTAGCTTAGATGCCAATTTGATGCTTGAAAACGAGCCAAAAACAGCAAAATCACCGTTCAAACCGCCCAAACCGCCTGGCCCAACACCCTGCTCGCCCAGGTCAGCGCCACAGCCTTGCTGCTGGCCAGCGCAAGCGCCGCCCTGAGCCTGGCCGCCATAGAAGCCAGCTTTAAAGGCAAAGGCCCTTGGAAAAAGGGCCTGCCCCGCATTCTGGAAACGCTGGAAGCCCTGGGCCGGGTGCGGCATGAAGAAAAACTGGGCATTGAGGGCTGGCGGGCGTTGTGACCGGGTAGGCCGGGTTAGCGCAGCGTAAACCCACAAATGTCAGTTACTTGCGCAACCCAAGCTGCACGCAAACAGCATCGTCAACTGCCTGCATGTCCAGCTTTGAAAGCTCGCCCAGCTTCGACTTCAGGCGCAACTTGTCAGCTGTCATGATCTGGTCTGCCATGGCCTTGCTCATCACACCGCCGACCGACACCAGCGCGTTGCCCGGGTACACCCGCTCGGTATTGGATGTCAGCGCAACGACGGTGACACGCGATAAATTACGATTGGCAGCGTCATTGCTGATGATGACCGCTGGCCGGGTTTTACGAATTTCTGTTTCTACAGCGGGGTCAAATTCAACCCACCAGACTTCGCCGCGCTTCATTGGCGAGGCTCGTTAGCCATGTCGCTGATCAGGCCGTCAACCCATTGGACTGCATCGGCCTCATATTGGGTATCAGCCGCCATGGCGCGGTAGCCTTCATCCAGAGCTGCATTTTGCAAAACATGGGGACGTGCCAGCTCTTGCAGAAATTGGCTGACTTTGCCGCGTCCGACAACCCTGAAGAGGCCTTCATAAACGTCTTCGTCCATGGTGATCGTCATTCTTTTTTGCATAATATGTCGTGTTTGATGATGTGCAATGCATATTATGCACGTTTCCTTAGTTCACTACTTGGCCGCATTCGGAAAAAACAACTGCTCGCCGCCAATTTTGTAAGCCGCAATCACGCCCTGCCCCGTTGGCGATATGACCCAATCAACAAACTTTTGTGCCTCGGCGATTTTGGTTTTCGGGTGCCTGGCAGGGTTGACCACCATCACGCCGTACTGGTTAAACAGTCGCGTATCGCCTTCAACCAAAATGACCAAATCGGCCCGGTTTTTAAACGACAGCCAGGTGCCCCGGTCGGTCAACACATAACCGCCAGAGCTGGCAGCGATGTTCAACGCGGGACCCATGCCACAACCACAGGCTTTGTAGTTGGCAAATGCAGGCTTGTCAGCAGGCGTGTCAATGCCAGCGGTTTTCCAGTAGCGCAGCTCGGCGGCGTGGGTGCCGCTTTTGTCACCGCGCGAGACAAAGTTGGCATTGCTGGCACTGAGCTTTTTAAGCGCATCGGCAATGTCTTTGCCTTTGGTTTTGGCGGGGTCAGCCGCCGGGCCAACCAACACAAAGTCGTTGTACATGACGGCAAAGCGTTTGACGGCAAAGCCCTCGGCCACGACTTTTTCTTCTGCCACCTGGTCATGTACAAACAGCACATCGGCATCACCCCGGCGCCCCATGTCGATGGCCTGCCCGGTACCGACAGCGACCACTTTGACGTCAATGTTGGTGGCCTTTTTAAACTCGGGCAGCAGGTAGGTGAACAACCCCGACTGCTCTGTGGAGGTGGTGGAAGCCATCACGATGGCATTTGACTGCGCTATTGAAAACGTAGCTGCTTGCGCCGATAAAATAAGGGCTAGAATCTTAAAACATAGTGAAAAACGATACTTTTTAGTCATCCAAGCTCTCCTTTGAGGAAGTTTTCAGCTGCAGCGGGCAGCGGGCCGTTAAAAAAATCATGGGTTGGCAAATCAGCGACGACACGGCCATGCTCCAGGTACACCACCCGGCTGGCCAGGCGCTTGACCTGCCCCAAGTTGTGGCTGCTGAAGATCAGGGTCATGCCATCGCCCGCAAAGTCAATCATCAGGCGCTCTACCTCGCGTTTGGCCGTAGGGTCCAGGCTGGAGGTTGGCTCGTCGAGCAGTACAACGGCTGGCTTGCAGGCCCAAGCGCGTGCCAGTGCCACACGCTGCTGCTGGCCACCTGAAAGCGCTTTCGCGTTGCGCCCTGCAAGGTCAGCTAGGCCAACACGCTCCAATGCCGCTACCGCGTCTTGCCTGGCTTGATGCCAGCCAGTGCCGCGCAGCCACAGGCTGAGGGCGATGTTGTTTTGCACCGTGGTACGCAGCATGTAGGGGCGCTGAAACAGCATGGCCTGGCGCGCGGATGCATCTGCTGAAACGCTGCCAGTCGATGGTTTTAGCAAACCATGCAGCAGGCGCAGCAGCGTGCTTTTGCCGCTGCCGTTGGAGCCGATCAGTGCGACGCGCTCACCCGCCGTGATCTGCATGGAGCAATCTGCCAACGCGTGCACCTGGCCAAAACGCATACAGGCTGATTGCAGGTTGAAAAGGGATGTCATGTTGCAGCCACCACGTGTCCTGTCTGGTGATCGCCCAATGCTTCACGCCACAGCCTGAGCATGCCAATCACCACATTGAGCAGCAACACCACGCCGAGCAGCACCATGCCCAAAGCAAGCGCCAGCGGCAAATCGCCCTTGCTGGTCTCCAGCGCGATGGAGGTCGTCATGACACGTGTAAAGCCATCAATGTTGCCGCCCACCACCATCACAGCACCGACTTCAGAAATGGCACGGCCAAAAGCGGCGATCAATACTGTCAGCAGCGCATAGCGCTCGTCCCAGAGCAAAATCAGGCTGCGCATGAATGGACCGGCACCCAGCGATGCGAACTGCTCGCCATGGCTGCTGTCAGCGTCTTCAATAGTTTGGCGCACCAGCGCTGTCACCACGGGCAACACCAGCACGGTCTGCGCCAGCACCATGGCCTTGAATGAGAACAGCCAGCCCAAAAAACCCAGTGGCCCGCTGCGCGACAGCAGCAGGTACACCACCAGGCCCACGACCACGGACGGCAAAGCCAACGCCGTATTCAACAGCGCCAGCACTGCGCCCCGGCCCTTGAAACGTGACACACCCAGCCAGGCACCTAACAGGAGTCCAAGACATGAAGCAATCAGGCAGGCACTGGCACTGACGGCCAGTGACCGCACCACGATGCCAGCCAGCATGGGATCAAGCGAAGTGATGAGCGAAATGGCCGTTGCGGCGCTGTCGGTAAAAGTGTTCATACGTCAGGGATGGAGGAATGTATCGTAGGTTGCATAACCCACCTGCGCATCAGGAATCACCAGTTATGAAATTTTTTGCATAGGAAAAAACATGTTTTGCCAGCCCGGATAATCAGACGCAAACATGAACAAAATCGAACTCTCCTACCTGTTGGCACCTGAGCGCAGCAAAGACGCGCTCATTCGCAACCCGCTCATGGACATGCTGCATGCGGTGCGCGAGCAAGGCTCTATATCAAAGGCCGCCAAGGTACTTGATTTTTCCTACCGCCACGTTTGGGGCGCGCTCAAAAATTGGGAGCAAACGCTGGGCCGCGAACTCATCATTTGGGACAAAGGCCAGCGCGCCAAGCTGACCGAATTTGGCGACAAGCTGCTGTGGGCCGAGCGCCAGGCCCAGGCCCGGCTAGCCCCGCAAATCGAAGCCCTGCGCGGCGACATTGAACGCGCTTTTTCTTGCTGCTTTGACGATAGCGCCCATGTCCTGACGCTGTACGCCAGCCACGACACCGCCCTGTCAACCCTGCGCGACCAGGCGGCGTCCAAGGGCTTGCATCTGGACATCCGCTTCATGGGCAGTGTCGACGCGATAGCAGCCTTGAACGCCGGGCGCTGCATGATGGCCGGCTTTCATACGCTAGACCAACCGCATGCGCAGTCAGTTGCAGCACGCCATTACCGCAGTTTGCTCAAGCCCGGGCTGCACAAGCTGATTGGTTTTGCCTGGCGAACGCAGGGCTTGATTGTGGCCAAAGGCAACCCGCTGCGCATCACCGGTCTGCTAGATTTGAAACGGCCAGAACTGCATTACGTCAACCGCGCTGAAGGCACAGGCACCCGTGTACTGCTAGACGAACTGCTGGCCAATACCAACATCAGACCCGCTGAAGTACCGGGCTACAACAGCCACGAACCATCACACACCGCCGTAGCGCAAGCCGTAGCCAGCGGCGCTGCTGATGCAGGCCTTGGCATTGAAGCCGCTGCGATGGAAAAAGGCTTGGGCTTTGTGCCGTTGACACAAGAGCGCTACCACCTGGTGTGTTTGAAGTCAGAACTGGCCTCGCCGCCCGTCACTGCTCTCTTAAAAGAACTCCAAGGCAGCCATTGGCAAACCACACTGAGCCAGTTGCCTGGCTACCGCGCGGATGCATTGCAAAGCGGAAAAGTGTTGAGTCTGAACACCGTACTGCCTTGGTGGAGCTATCGCAAGCCTAAAAAGGTGTAAAAAGCATCAAAAAAAGCTGGGAAACTAACGTTTTTAGGTATGTTTAAGGACTTTATACCAATAGATACTTGCGCAAGCAGCTACTGAATTCATAGCATTTGGTATCAATCTAGGAATGCCAAGACCGCTTCACAATGCATTAAACCTAGAAAAAGCAGTTGACCGCTTGAAAGCTTCTCAAGGACAGCATGCATACTCAGTTTTTCAGCTTCGATGGCCTTCACCTCTTGGG
>JBBAPP010000107.1:0-8171 GCA_040400775.1 Polaromonas sp.
GAGACAGCCAAGCCATGTACTGAAAAAGTCAAATCACTCTCCTTCGCCGAACTTGTCGTTGATCAACGCCAGCAATGCATCCATCGCCAGCTGCTGATCCGCGCCATGGGTTTCGACTACCACGGTGCTACCCATGCCCGCAGCCAGCATCATCACGCCCATGATGCTTTTGGCGTTCACACGCCGCTCACCCTTGCTCATCCATACCTCGCAGGCAAAACTGCCGGCCAATTTGGTGAGTTTGGCCGATGCCCTGGCGTGCAGGCCGAGCTTATTGCTGATGTTCGTGGTCGTTTGGATCATGGTTTCTTTTGGCTTGGTTTTGTGGTGCGGTGATGGCAACTTGCATCACGCCATGTGTACCGCCTGCCAGTGCCCGCACGATCAGTGCGTCTAATGGCTCGTGGCGGTATGACACGGTGCGCAGCAGCATGGGCAGGTTGATGCCTGCTATGAGTTTTGAATTCACGCCATCAACCAGCTTTTGTGCCACATTGCAAGGCGTGGCACCAAACACGTCAGCCAGCACCAGCGCATGCGAGGTGCCCATTTGCTGGAACAAAATACGCGCTTGCGCCAGCGATTCTTCAGGCGGTATGTTGGGCTGCACGTCCAGCGCGATCACAGCCGACGGATTGTCAGGGAAAACATGCAGCACACAGTGGCGCAAAGCGGATGCCAGCGGGGCGTGGGCGATGATGAAAATACCGTTCATAAGCGCTAATTATCAACTTTCAGGCGTAAAAAATAAGCGTACGCAGCAATACAACAACATAAAAATACGCTGAAAGCCGCCTGAAAGCTGGTAATTTGCGCCAAGCCCAGCGCGGCGAAGGCATCCAACAGCAGTCCAATGCCCCACTGAACCGTGAACACCCCTGCAAAAATAACCAGGTTAAAAGCCGACAACGCGCGGCCAGCCAGCGCTGGCTTAAACGCCATGGCAACCGCCGGTTGCGACAGGCTGATAACCGTGGACGCGACACAAAACACCGCCCAGCCCACCCAGCCGGTGGCAGCACCGCCCAAAATATTGGCCGCCAGTGTCAGCAGGCTGAAGGGGACGCCCCATGTGATCAGTCTGTCGGTGTGCCAGCCTGTTTTGGCTAAATAAGGATTAACCAAGCCCCAACCCCAAAAAGTCAGCAGCATGGCGGCGTTAATATAAAACAAACCCGTGGCCGCTTCAAGCGGGGTGTAGCCCGCGACCTTGACCATCCACGGCCCAGCCCACAGCGTTTGTACGGCCACCAAGCCGCCGTAATTGAAAAACGCCAGCGGTGCGAGTTTTTGAAGATAACGACTTTTCCAGACTTCGCCATAGCCGGCGGGTGTGTCGGTCTTTACGCTGGCATCAAGAGACCATTTCGGCACGACAAAGGCTATCACCAGGGCTGCCAAAAATACCAGGCCTGCCAGCCCCCAAAACAGCGCCCGCCAGCCCACCAGCGGGAGCAGCCACTGCACTGGCAGGGTTGATGCCAGCATGCCGAGTGAGCCGCTCATCAGCATCCATGAGTTGGCACGCAGCAAACTCGGCGCGTCCAGCCATCGCCTGAAACCGCTCAGCGGCGCCATCAGGCAGGCGCTGACACCCATGCCAATCAACACCCGGCCCATCATCAAACCAGCAAAACTGCTGGCAATTGAAAACACCAGGCAACCCAGCACAGCCAGCGCTAAAAAACACACAATGACGCGCTTGGGGCCATACTTGTCAAGCCATCTACCCAAGGGCAGTTGGGTGGCCGCAAAGCCTAAAAAGTAACCGCCTGCCAGCAGCCCCAAGTCGCGCGACTGCAAGCTAAATTCTTGACTCAGCACGGGCGAGAGTGTGGCAATGATGGCGCGCACCAGTGCCGACAAGCTATAGGCAGCGGCAAAAACCAGGAAAACAACCGCGGCTGTTTTTTTATCCAGCAGGCCGGCTGATGTAGACGTGGGGATAAGCGACTTATTCAAACTTCAAACCAGAAAAAAAGGTTTCGGCTATGTCCGGCGAAATTTTGTCGGCATACATCACGGCCTGAAACACTTGTGAGCCCAGCGCAAAATACGCCGCCTGGCTGCTGACGGCCTGGCCGTTGGCACGTTTGCCAGTGGCCAAGACCACGACTGCGCCGCTGGCCGAACCCGTTATTTTGATGGGTGTGCCCGGTGTGCTCGGCGCGGCTTTGATATTTGCCAGCGTCGCACTTTGCCACTGCGCCAGCGTGACCGCTACTTTTGACGCGTCCTGGATGTCTGCCACCGTCACGGCAAAGGTCACGTCTGCGGCGTCACAACTGAGCTGCATCAGCTTTGTAGGCTGGCCCGCCAAGGGCACGGTTTTTTGTAGCTTGTCAGGTTTGCATGGCATCAAAAGTGCCAGTTGCGTGCCGTCAGGCCGCACATCACGCCAATTGAAGGTTGGGTTGCAAGCCGCCAAACTGGCCCATGCTAAGGCCGCAAAAGTTAAAAATCGCATCGATCGGAACATTGATAAGTGAAGCTGGCACTTTACAGGCAATTGCAGCTTGTCAAACGCCGCTGCGCACCATTTAGGCACTTGCTTCATCAGGCCACACGGGGCTTCGCACCAATCTGGGCAAAGTTGTTTGCTATCCTGTCGGGCAATCTATGTCCCAAGCTATGCCGCACGCCCCACTACTGCACAACCCGACCACACCAGACTACTTTCCTGTGGCGGGGCAGGCGGCGTGGCGCGACAAGCTGTCGCTACTGCTTGAATCCACCGGAGAAGGCATTTTCGGTATTGACATGTCTGGCGTCTGTACCTTCATCAACCGGGCCGGGGCTGAGCAACTGGGCTGGTTGCCGGCCGATGTGCTGGGCCGCAACATGCACGAGCTGGCGCACCATACGCATGGCGATGGACAGCAGGGTGGGCAGCATTATCCGGAGCATTTATGCCCCATTTTCAATGCCTTTCGCAAAGGCCTGCCGTGCCGTATTGACAGTGAATATTTTTGGCGCAAAAACGGCACAGCCTTTGCGGTTGAATACTCGTCTTACCCGATCATGGACGGCGCTGTGGTGCAGGGTGCGGTGGTCACGTTTGTGGATATTTCTGCCCGCCGCCAGGCTGAAGACGCCATCAAACAAGCCCATGCCGTACTCGAGCAGCGCGTCAGTGAGCGCACACATGCGCTGCAAGAAGCCTTAACCCAACTGCGTGAACTGTCGGCCTACACGCACAGCGTGCGCGAGGACGAACGCACCCGAATTGCGCGCGAGGTGCATGACGAGCTGGGCAGCTTGCTGGTAGCGTTGAAAATGGATGTGGGATGGCTCGACAAGCGCTTGAGCGAGCAACAGCAGCACGACGCAGATGCCGCGCAAACGATGCGGGACACGATGCGCGGAAAATGCCAAAACATGGGCCAGCAGATTGAAACGGCTGTCGACAACGTGGGGCGCATCATCACCGACCTGCGGCCCAGCATTTTGGATCACCAGGGCTTGTGGGCGGCACTGGACTGGCAGGCACATGAGTTTGTTCAGTCGGCAGAGCTGCAACTGGATTGGCAGATGGATGTGGCGCAAGCCGCAGCCGTTGACGAGCAAGCGGCGATTGGCATTTTTCGTATTTTTCAGGAAATGTTGAGCAACGTCGGCCGCCACGCGCAGGCCAGCCGCGTGGCCATCACGATCGAAGCCAACCTGGAGTCCATCAACCTGCGGGTGCAAGACAACGGCTGCGGTGCAGACCCATCGGCGTTTGAAGCCGCCAATGCCTACGGCGTGATGGGCATGCGCGAGCGCGCACGGCACTTGGGTGGCAGCATCGCTATGGCCAGCCAAAAAGGCCAAGGGACGACGTTTCATTTGTGCATACAGCGCCTGAAATAATAGCCAACGATGACGACCACCAAAATTCTGATTGGCGACGACCACCGCATCGTGCGTGAAGGCATCAAGCAGGTGCTGGCTGATGCATCTGATATTGTCGTGGTGGCTGAAGCGGATAACGGCCCAGCGATTCTGGCCAGCGTTGACGCGCTGCAAGGACAGCACGGCTTGCAAGCCGTGCTGCTAGACATCGCCCTGCCCGGCCGTGACGGCATGGACGTTTTGCAAGCCTTGAAAAAAAACTGGCCACTGCTGCCAGTGTTGATGCTCAGCACCTACCCTGAAAAACAATACGCCGTGCGCTGTATCAAGTTAGGCGCCTCCGGTTATTTGAACAAAAGCGCCCATCCAGACGACATGATTGCCGCCGTTCGCAAAGTAGCTGGCGGTGGCGTGTATGTGAGCAGTGCAACGGCTGAAGCACTGGCCAGCGCCCTGGCACAAACCAGTACCAAGCAGGGGCTAGACGCGCTGTCGCACCGGGAATACCAGGTCTACCGCCTGCTGACGGCAGGCAAGTCTGTGAGCGAAATTGGTGCAGAGCTGGCTTTGGCCAGCAACACCGTCAGCACTTACCGCGTCCGCATCCTGGAAAAAACCGGCACGCGCAATGACGTGGAGCTGGCCTTGTATGCCGAACGCCACGCCAAATCCAGCATATAAAGCGCTTTTGTAGGGTTGGCACTACGCAGTACACACAGCGTTGCCGCGATGTTGCCGGCAAACCATCAAAAACCCTGGAAGCCTGCCCCTTCTGGCTTGGCCCTTGCTTAGTACCTCTGTCTTTTTAAAAAGGTACGCCATGTCTAACCAGTTTGATGCTTTTGATGCCGACCGCCCCTTGATGTTGCGTTGCGCCTGCGGGCAAGACCACGCACCGGGTGAACTTAGCGCCCAGACAGAGCAATCACTGTCGCAAAGCTTCATGGAGGCGACGATGGTCAAAGCGCTGTTCCCGGCAGACAGCGTGCGGCGCGGCTTTTTGAAAGCGGTGGGTGCCAACAGCGCACGCGCCGCGATTGCCTCACTGTTTCCGCTGGGTGCGTTAGAGGCGATGGCACAGGACAAAGGCGCGCTGGAAAAGAAAGACCTGAAACTCGGCTTTATACCGATTACCTGCGCATCGCCGCTCATCATGGCCGACCCGCTGGGCTTTTACAAAAAAGAAGGCCTGAATGTTCAGTTGAACAAAACCGCAGGCTGGGCGCTGATTCGCGACAAGATGGTCAACAAGGAGCACGACGCGTCACACTTTTTGTCGCCCATGCCATTGGCCATGACCATGGGTTTGGGCTCGACCCAGGTCAATATGAATGTGGCGACGATTCAAAACACCAATGGCCAGGCCATCACACTGCACATCAAGCACAAGGGCAACCGCGACCCCAAAGGCTGGAAAGGCTTCAAGTTTGCCATCCCTTTTGAGTACAGCATGCACAACTTTTTGCTGCGCTACTACCTGGCAGAAGCCGGCTTAAACCCCGATACCGATGTACAGCTACGCGTCTTACCGCCAGCTGAGATGGTGGCTAATTTGCGTGCTGGCAACATCGACGGCTTCCTCGGCCCGGATCCTTTCAACCAGCGTGCGGTGTACGACGAAGTCGGGTTCATCCACATCCTGAGCAAAGAGATCTGGGACGGTCACCCCTGCTGCGCATTTGGCATGTCCGACGACTTCATCAAGCAAAACCCGAATACCTTTGCTGCACTTTACCGCGCGGTACTGGGCGCATCGTTCATGGCCAGCCAAGCCAAAGACCGTGACCTGATAGCCAAGGTGATCGCCCCGGCCCAGTATCTGAACCAGCCCGAAGCGGTGCTGGCCCAGGTGTTGACCGGCAAATTCGCTGATGGCCTGGGCAACATCAAAAACGTCCCTGACCGCGCCAACTTTGACCCGGTGCCGTGGCAGTCGATGGCGGTCTGGATGTTGACACAGATGAAGCGTTGGGGCTACGTGAAGGGCGACGTGAATTACAAGCAGATTGCAGAAAAAGTCTTCTTGCTGACCGATGCTAAAAAACAGATGAAGTTGGCCGGCTTTACCCCCCCGGAAGGCGCGTACAAAAAGTTCAAGGTGATGGGCAAGGAGTTTGACCCGGCCAAGCCTGACGACTACGTGAAAAGCTTCGCCATTAACAAAATGGGCTAACGCCAGGTACTTATGAAGTCATTGAACCTCAGAGCGGGCTTGGTCTCGCTGCTTATCTTTTTGTCTATCCTGGGGATCTGGTTTTTAGCCACACAGTCAACTGGCAATGCGCCATCAGCCAGTACTGCAGGCATGACTGCCGAGCAAATCGAATACCAAAAGATGATGGGCAAAGACGTCGGCAGCAGCAAGACCACCGGCTTTCCAACGCTAGCCCAAATGGGCGCGGCGATCTGGAAGCAGGTGTCGAATCCGGTGTATGACAACGGGCCCAACGATAAAGGCATTTTGATTCAGCTCGGGCATTCGTTGGCGCGGGTCGGGCTGGGGTTTTTGTTGGCCTGCATGGTGGCGATTCCCTTGGGCTTTGTAATTGGCATGTCGCCACTGCTCAGGCGTGCACTGGACCCATTCATACAAGTCCTCAAACCAATCTCGCCACTGGCCTGGATGCCGCTGGCGCTGTACACCATCAAAGACTCATCGATCAGCGGCATTTTTGTGATTTTTATCTGCTCGGTGTGGCCGATGCTGATCAACACCGCGTTTGGCGTTTCTGCCGTCAAGCGCGAATGGCTGAACGTGGCCGCCACGCTGGAAGTCAGCCCGTTGCGCAAAGCCTTCCTGGTTATTTTGCCAGCTGCAGCACCCACTATTTTTACCGGTATGCGCATCTCGATGGGTATTGCCTGGCTGGTGATTGTGGCGGCTGAAATGCTGGTGGGTGGCACCGGCATTGGCTACTTTGTCTGGAACGAATGGAACAACCTGTCGTTGACGAATGTGATCTTCGCGATTCTGGTGATTGGCCTGGTTGGCATGATGCTGGACTTGGCTTTTGCGCAGTTGCAAAAAATGGTGACCTATGTTGAATAAGCTGGCCATACCCATGCAAGGCTTTCTGAAAGTTGAAGGCTTGAGCAAAGCCTTTGTTGCCAGCAAGCCTGTTTTTTCTGATGTTAGTTTTGCCATTGACAAAGGCGAGTTCGTTTGCATCATTGGCCACTCAGGCTGCGGCAAAACTACTGTGCTCAATGTACTGGCCGGGCTGGACACCGCAACGTCCGGCAATTGCTTTATGGACAACCGCGAAATTGCAGGCCCCAGTTTGGAGCGTGGTGTGGTGTTTCAAAGTCACGCGCTGATGCCTTGGCTAACGGTGCGTAGCAATATCGCTTTTGCGGTGGTGTCGCGCTGGCCTGACTGGCCAAAAGCCGAGGTCCATGCACACGTTGAAAAGTTCGTCGCCATGGTCGGCTTGATGCCTGCGATTGACAAAAAACCATCGCAACTGTCAGGTGGCATGAAGCAGCGCGTCGGCATTGCAAGAGCCTTTGCGATTCAACCCAAAATGCTGCTGCTCGACGAACCGTTTGGCGCACTCGATGCGCTGACACGCGGCACGATTCAAGACGAGCTGATGACCATTGTGCGGGACACGCAGCAAACCGTTTTCATGATCACCCACGACGTGGACGAAGCGATTTTGCTGGCCGACCGCATCATCTTGATGACCAACGGTGCCGAATCGGCAAGTGGCTATAGGCCCGGCGGCATTGGTGAAGTCGTCGTCAACACCCTGCCCAAAAAGCGCACCCGTTCCGAGCTGCACCACTTGCCTGGCTACTACGACCTGCGCAACCACGTGGTTGACTTTCTGATCAAGCGCGCCAAGCCTGGCGACGCAGACTAATTTTTTTATTTAAATCAACAGGAGCAAAAATGAACCGCAACGATATCACCGAAAAAATCATCACCGTCAAGGTGGCCAAAGGCATCAAATGGGAAGAAGTGGCCAAAAAAGTCGGCATGAGCAAAGAGTGGGTCACCGCTGGCTGCCTTGGCCAAATGACGTTCGATGCTACCCAAGCCAAAGCGGTGGGCAAGATTTTTGGCCTGAGCGCTGACGAGCAAAAGTGGCTGCAGGTTGTGCCGTACAAAGGCTCATTGCCGACCCCCGTACCGACCGACCCGTTGATCTATCGCTGGTATGAAATTGTGAGCGTTTATGGCACCACCATCAAGGAGTTGATTCACGAAGAGTTTGGTGACGGCATCATGAGCGCGATTGATTTTTCCATGGACATTGTGCGTACACCTGACCCTAAAGGCGACCGCGTCAATGTGGTGCTATCGGGCAAGTTTCTGCCGTACAAGCAGTACT
>JBBAPP010000108.1:0-8154 GCA_040400775.1 Polaromonas sp.
TGGCCAAATCCCATCAGCTTGACGCCGGAGTTTTTGTCTTTGACTTGTTTGATGAAGTCGCCGATTTTCTCGATGCCGCCGTTCTTTTGAATTTCACCCAGCATGTTCAGCGCCGCTTCATTCGCGCCGCCGTGCGCAGGGCCCCACAAGCAGGCCACGCCCGCTGCAATGGCTGCAAACGGGTTGGTACCTGACGAGCCGCACAGGCGCACAGTGGAGGTGGATGCGTTTTGCTCGTGGTCTGCGTGCAAAATAAAGATGCGGTCCAGTGCGCGTTCGAGCACGGGGTTTACTTTGTATTCTTCGCACGGCGTGGCAAACATCATGTGCAAAAAGTTACCCGAGTAGCTTAAAGAGTTCTTCGGGTACATGTAGGGCTGGCCCATGGTGTACTTGTAGGCCATAGCCACCAGTGTCGGCAACTTGGCAATCAGGCGGATGGCTGAAATGTCACGGTGCTCTGGGTTGGTGATGTCGGTGCTGTCATGGTAGAAGGCCGACAAGGCGCCGACCAGCCCGGTCATGATCGCCATCGGGTGTGCGTCACGGCGGAAACCACGCAGAAAAAACTGCATCTGTTCGTTGACCATGGTGTGGTTGGTCACGCGGAAGACGAAATCTGCTTTTTGGGCGATATTCGGCAGCTCACCGTACAGCAGCAGGTGGCAGGTTTCCATGTAATCACAATTCGTGGCCAACTGCTCAATCGGGTAGCCGCGGTAGAGCAATTCACCCTTGTCGCCATCAATGTAGGTGATGGCTGACTGGCACGCTGCGGTTGACAAAAAGCCCGGGTCATAGGTGAAAAAGCCAGTTTGCGCATACAGCTTGCGGATGTCGACGACATCCGGCCCAACGCTACCGTGGTAGATCGGCATGTCAATACTGGGACTCCCGTTGCTAAAGGACAGAGTGGCTTTGTTGTCAGCGAGCTTCATTTCAGGCTTCTTTCATATCAAATTAAACAGCGGTGATCATGCGTTTGCCCAACGGGCGAAGCAAGTTTAGAACCTGTAAGGCTTCAAAAGTTGAAGCGCTTGCCCTAGCATCCGCTTCGAGCAATTCGCCAGGCTCTTTGCGTTGTAGCAGAAGGTCAAGCAGGTCATTGTCAGATAAGTCCATCAACCCGTTCATCCCTTTGGCTTGGCTGACGGTCAGAGTGGCTGCATGAGCGTTGAAAAACTTTTCAATCAGCAAATCGTTTTCAAGCAAACCGCGCCGGCAGCGCCAGCGCAGTTTGCTCAGTTCACGTTCACCTAATAGTTCTTCTGGCATTTTTTAGATCAGACGGATCGCAGAACCATCATCTCTTTGATCTTGCCAATCGCCTTGGTTGGGTTCAAACCCTTGGGACACACGTCCACGCAATTCATGATGGTATGGCAGCGGAACAAACGGTACGGGTCTTCCAGGTTGTCCAGGCGCTCGGCGGTACCTTCGTCACGGCTGTCGGCAATGAAGCGGTAGGCTTGCAGCAAACCCGCTGGGCCAACGAACTTGTCTGGGTTCCACCAAAAGCTAGGGCAGCTGGTGGAGCAACTGGCGCACAAAATACACTCGTACAAGCCATTCAGCTCATCGCGCTCTTCAGGGCTTTGCAGGCGTTCTTTTTCAGGCGGGACGTTGTCGTTGATCAAATACGGTTTGATCGAGTTGTACTGTTTAAAGAATTGCGTCATGTCGACGATCAAGTCGCGCACTACAGGCAAACCTGGCAGCGGCTTGAGAGTGATGACATCGGGCAGGGTACGCATATTGGTCAGGCAAGCCAGGCCATTTTTGCCGTTGATGTTCATCGCGTCAGAGCCGCACACCCCTTCACGGCATGAACGCCTGAAGCTGATGCTTGGGTCTTGTGCCTTGAGCTTCATCAATGCATCCAGCAGCATGCGCTCGCTACCGTCGAGCTCGACCTCAATTTTTTGCATGTACGGCTTGGCGTCTGTATCCGGGTCGTAGCGGTAAATGTTAAAAGTGCGTTTGGTCATGGTGTTTGCCTAAATTAATTTTTTAGAAGCTGCGGACTAAAAACTGCGAACCTTTAGCGGCAGCGAATCAACCGTCAACGGGATCATTTGCACTGGCTTGTAGGTCAGGCTATTGGTCGCACTGTGCCACAGCGTGTGCTTGTGCCAATCGGTGTCGTTACGGCCATTTGGATGCGCTGGGGTGTCGCCGTAATCATTGACGGAATGTGCGCCTCGGCTTTCATGCCGGGCAGCAGCGGACACGATGGTGGCCTCTGCAGACTCGATCAGGTTCTCCACTTCAAGCGCTTCAATTCGGGCGGTGTTGAAGATTTTTGACTTGTCTTTGAGGCCAATCTTTTTAACCCGCTCGCGCAGCTTGGCAACCTCCACCACGCCCTCGTCCATGCTGGCCTGGGTGCGGAAAACACCTGCATACTTTTGCATCGCTGCGCGAATGTCATTCGCCACATCTTGCGCGTATTCGCCGTCTGTCGTGCTATCAAGCCGGGCGATCCGCGCCAGCGTGGCATCTGCTGCGCCAGCCGGCAAGGCTTTGTGAGAAGTGGTTTTATTGTGTTCAACAATGTGATTGCCCGCCGCGCGGCCAAACACCAGCAAGTCGAGCAGTGAGTTAGTGCCCAGGCGATTGGCGCCGTGAACGCTGACGCAGGAGCATTCACCCACCGCGTACAAGCCGTTGACAACTTCGCTTTTGTTGTCAGCGTCTTGCGTGACCACCTGGCCATGGATGTTGGTCGGAATACCGCCCATCTGGTAGTGAATAGTCGGCACCACCGGAATCGGCTCTTTGGTGATGTCAACGTTGGCAAAATTGTGGCCAATCTCAAACACCGACGGCAGGCGTTTCATGATGGTATCTGCGCCCAGGTGGGTCATATCGAGGTTGATGTAGTCCTTGTTCGGGCCGCAACCACGGCCTTCTTTGATCTCCTGATCCATGCAGCGTGAAACATAGTCTCGTGGCGCCAAGTCTTTGTAGGCGGGGGCGTATCGCTCCATGAAGCGCTCGCCATCGCTGTTGCGCAAGATCGCACCTTCCCCACGGCAGCCTTCAGTCAGCAGTACGCCGGCGCCAGCTACCCCCGTGGGGTGAAACTGCCAAAACTCCATGTCTTCAAGCGGAATACCTGCACGCGCAGCCATGCCCAAGCCGTCGCCGGTGTTGATAAATGCGTTGGTCGATGCCGCAAAAATACGGCCTGCGCCGCCCGTGGCGAGCAGCGTGGTTTTGGCTTCAAAAACATGTACGTCGCCGGTTTCCATTTCAATCGCAGTCACACCGACCACGTCCCCAGCGGCGTCTCGGATCAGGTCCATGGCCAGCCATTCAACGAAGAAGTTGGTTTTTTCTTTCACGTTTTGTTGGTACAGCGTGTGCAGCATGGCGTGGCCAGTGCGGTCAGCGGCGGCGCAGGCGCGTTCGACAGCTTTTTCACCGTAGTTGGCGGTGTGGCCGCCAAACGGGCGTTGGTAAATGGTTCCATCGGGGTTGCGGTCAAACGGCATACCCATGTGTTCCAGGTCGTACACCACCTTGGGGGCTTCACGGCACATGTATTCAATCGCGTCCTGGTCGCCCAGATAGTCTGAACCTTTGACAGTATCGAAAAAATGGTAGTGCCAGTTGTCCTCATTCATGTTGCCGAGCGACGCACCAATGCCGCCTTGTGCTGCCACGGTGTGGGAGCGGGTTGGGAAAACTTTGGTCAGGACCGCCACATTTAAACCGGCACGTGCCAGTTGCAGGGAGGCACGCATACCAGAGCCACCAGCACCAACGATAACGACGTCAAATTTACGGGAAGGAAGTTTGGTCGGAGAAGTCATTTATGTTTAAAACTTAAGTGGTGTTGTCAACGCAAAATAGCAAAAATCTTTTTTACAAGCGCCAGAGAACTTGAATGCTCCATCCCGAGCAGGCAGTCAGCCAAACAATGGTGAACACCTGAAGACTCAGGCGCAGACCGACCGGTTTGATGTAGTCCATCCAGATGTCACGCATACCCACCCAGACGTGGTACAGCATGGCGATGATGATGGTGAAGGTCAGCACTTTCATCCACTGCGAAGAAAAAATACCGGCCCATTTGTCGTAGCCGATAGTCCCTTTTGTCAACATGATCTGGCCTAAAACCAGCAGGGTAAAGAGTGCCATCAGGGAAGCTGTGACGCGCTGTGCCAGCCAGTCGCGCAAGCCGTAATGTGCGCCGACGACGATGCGTTTGGTGCCGTGATTGATTGCCATATATAGTTTCCTGATCAGTTGGGGTCAGAGCTGAAGATCTGACCCGAAGAAATTAATAAATTCCGAACAGCTTCGCGCCAAGGACAAACGTCAAGCCAACGCTGATCACCAGCGTGGCGATGGCCGAGGATTTACCGAACTCTTTGGTGACGGCCGAGTGGTGCGTGTCAGACCACAAATGGCGCAGACCAGCGATGGCGTGGTGCAGAAAGGCCCAAATCAATGCCAGTGCGACCAGCTTCCAGATAATGCCTGGTAAACCCAGCATGCCCATGTTGAAGGCAGCTTTGAACTTTGCGAATGAAATTTCGGAAGAAATCGATGCGTCAAACATCCAGATGATGAAGGGCATCAAGATAAACATGATGGCGCCGCTGACACGGTGCAAGATCGACACAATGCCCGCCACTGGCAGGCGATAAGACGGCAGGTCGGTGAAGGCGTTGATGTTGCGGAATTCGGGCCGCTTCTTGGCGGTGGCTGCTGATTCGGACATGCGTGGCTTTCGAATTTTTTAAGCGGTTCGGTAACTGCGTGGTAACTTGCTAATTCTGGTAAACCCTAGAATTCTATTGCAATGCAACATATGTTTTTATGTGACTGGCAAATAGCTTAAAAGATTTGTCTGAATCGGGGCTGACGTAGCCTTCATAAAGCGTTCAGGTCAGCCAGCATCTCAGCAGCGCGCACACGCACACCAGCCCGCAGCTCAGGCGTCATGCGCTGCAGGTTTTTCACCATCAGCGCGGTTCGCGGGTTGCCTGCAAAGCTGGCCTCGTGTTTGTCTAAAAAATTCCAATACAGCGTGGTCATGGGGCAAGCGGTGGCGCCGACGCGCGTCTCCGGATCATATTTGCAGCCGCTGCAGTAGTTGCTCATGCGTTTGACGTAGGCGCCGCTGGCGACATAGGGTTTGCTGGTAAAACGTCCGCCATTGGCAAATAGCGCCATGCCTGCGGTGTTGGGTAATTCCACCCATTCCACCGCATCAACGTATACCGCTAAGTACCAATCGCACATTTTTTGGGGGCTGATTTCGGCGGTCACGCCAAACATGCCGGTCACCATCAGTCTCTGAATGTGGTGCGAATAGCCGTTTTTAAGCGTTTGACCAATGCATTGCTTCATGCAGTTCATCTGTGTGTCGCCGGACCAATACCACTCGGGCAGGGGGTTGGTGTGGCCGTAGTGGTTGGCATCTTTCAAGGCGGGCATGTCTACAAAATACACCCCGCGCATGAACTCGCGCCAGCCCAGAATCTGGCGGATAAAGCCTTCGACGCTGGCCAAATCAAGGGCGTTCTTTCTATAGGCATTTTCTGCAGCTAGGACAACTTCAAGCGGGTTAAGCAACTTTAAATTCAACGAACTGGACAGCAGCGAATGCCAGCCAAAATCAAGGTTTGTCCACATCGCGTCTTCATGTGGGCCAAACTGGGGAAGGCGGTTGTCAATGAAGTCTTTTAAAGCGACAAGCGCTTGCGCACGGGTCACTGGCCAGTTGAAATCGTCCAGATTACCGGGGTGACCTGCGAAGTGGGCGTTGACCTGCTGGATGACTTTTTTGGTGATGGCATCAGGCTTGTAGTGAATCGCTTTGGGCAGGTTTTGTGGCCCGGCTTTACCAAAGCTTTTGCGGTTTTCGGCGTCAAAGTTCCATTGGCCGCCAAGCGGTTGATCTGGCGCATCAGCGTCCATCAACACCTTGTACTGTTTACGCATGCTGCGGTAAAAGTATTCCATCCTCAGGCTGCTGGACTTACCGGCCCATTTGCGAAACTGCGGCAAGCTGCACAAAAAGTGTTTGTCTTCGCGCCAGCTTAAAAAAGCACCTGGAATATCGATCTCAGGAGTCTTTTTAGTATCTTTTAGAGGTTTTGACGAATGAATACGAGAGCTAATAGCTCCTGATTTAATAGCGTCTTCAATCTGCTGCCTCACCCGTAAATCACCCGGTTCAACGCCAATCACGGCCTGCGGCTGGTGTTGCGCGATGGCGGCTAGCAAGCCAGCTGCCAAGGTCTTGTCAGCGTGTGTCTCCAGCGCCCGGTAATCAACCCGCCAACCGCGCTGCTGGAGGCTTTCCGCAAAATGCCGCATGGCGGATAAAAACAGTGTGGTGCGGATTTTGTGCGACCAGACATGGGTGGATTCTTCAAACGCCTCAACCATCAGCAGCATGTCTTGCGCGGGGTCAAAACCGTCGAATGCACTGGAATCTTCGTCCAGTTGATCGCCCAAAATCAATACAAGATGACGAGTCGGTATATTTTTCATACGTTTGATTCTATTAAATGACCATAGTGTTTTTTCTCAAGGGTTTTTAAGCGCTGGCGGTGGCTTTTTGGCTCTGCAAGCGTCCGAACAATACTTCACATCAGCCCAGTTCTTGGCCCAGCTTTTGCGCCAAGTCATAGCGCGGCCGCAGGCCACGCAGAGCTTGCTGGGTAAGGCCGATTTGTTGCCCTTAAAGCCTTTTTGAGCCACGTTAATTCAATGCGTTGTGGTAGTGGTGCGTATCGGTGCGGTAGTAACCCCGGCGCAGCTCCATCGGCACATTTTGGTAAGTGTAAGCAATCCGCTCGACGCTCAGCAGCGGCGTGCCGTGTTCTACTTTTAACAGTTGGTCACGTCCGTCAACGGCTGCTTCTGCGCGTATTTTTTCTTCAGCTCGAACCATCCGCATGTTGAATTCAGTTTCAAACAGCGCGTACATGGGGCCTTGGTAATCGGCCAGACGCTCGGCAGTTAAACCTTTGAAAGGTGCAGCTGGCAGCCAGATGTCTTCAAGAATCGTCGGCACGCCTGCAAAGCTGAGCACGCGGCGCGCTTGCAATACCGCGTCGCCGCTACGCAGAGCCAAAGCTCTGGCTACGTCGGCGGTGGCGCGGGCGCGTCGGCAGTCAACGATCACGCGCTGGGCCGGACCTTCGCTGCCGGGCGTGCCGCTGTCGGGGACGAGCTTTAAAAATCTGAACTGCACGTGTTGTGCGGCATGGGTGGCTACAAACGTACCTTTGCCTTGGCGGCGCACCACCAGGTGGTCACTGGCCAGCGCATCAATGGCTTTGCGCACCGTGCCTTGGCTTACACGGTAGCGGGCAGCTAGATCCATTTCAGACGGAATGGCCTCGCCCGGTTTCCATTCACCAGACTGCAGGCTTTGCAGAATCAGGGCCTTGATCTGTTGGTACAAAGGGCTAAAAGCAGGCGCAGCGCTGGCAAAATCGTCAGCCAGAGCGGTGAGGGAGTTTGACGGAATGGCAGTCATGAGGGCTGATTTTTGGAATCTATTATATCTTATATAAGACATAAGACAAGTTGACCCGACGCATATTTCGAGCGTAAAATCTAGCGCTTTCAATAGCGTAAAAACCTGGCTTGTTGCTGTTTTTTCTTGTTCCACACCGATTTTTAACTTTCCTGGAGCCCACCCCATGACCCGTAAACCCGTCCGCGTTGCCGTTACCGGTGCAGCAGGCCAAATTGGCTATGCGTTGCTGTTTCGAATTGCCTCTGGCGAAATGCTGGGCAAAGACCAGCCCGTTATTTTGCAATTGCTAGAAGTCCCGGTTGAAGGCCCACAAAAAGCACTCAAGGGCGTGATGATGGAACTCGACGATTGCGCCTTCCCGCTGCTGGTGGGGATGGAAGCGCACAGCGACCCCATGACAGCATTTAAAGACACCGACTACGCCTTGCTGGTCGGTTCACGCCCCCGCGGCCCGGGCATGGAGCGTGCCGAACTGCTGGCGGTGAATGGTGCCATTTTTATCGCCCAGGGCAAAGCCCTGAACGCGGTGGCCAGCCGCAACGTGAAGGTGCTAGTGGTGGGTAACCCGGCCAATACCAACGCCTGGATCGCCATGAAAAGCGCGCCAGATTTGCCGCGTAAAAACTTCACCGCCATGCTGCGCC